>CAWVSR010000009.1:0-16384 GCA_963932865.1 uncultured Kordia sp.
TATTAATTGTCGAGTAACTCCCTCCTTTGGAAAATAAAATAATGCCGTTGCGTGTTCTAAAACTACATGACCATAAAAAATATTTGAAATTAACTTTGAATCGCTATAATGAAGATTTGTCAACGGTAAATCATGTAAACAACCAACACATAGATGTTTTTCTTGATGAATCAAGATCTTTTTACAACCAATACATAATTCAGGAAAGAATAAATTAAATAAATCTTGCAATATCATTATAACTTGCTCTATTAAGGTTTTAAAATTTATTTAAATTAGTGAAAATTATCCAATCTTCATTAAAGTAATCATCAATCTTTTACCTCAACAAATTCAGGTCTTGGAGCAAACAAACAAATAACTTATAATATTCAATTAAAAATTTATTAATTAAAACCTCCATAAATAAACTAATAACGAAATAAATAGCAATTTAAAATTGTGTAATTTTGCAACATAAATTAATTTTATGAGTAACATTAGAATTACAAAAATATTTACTTTCGAAACGGGTCATGCTTTATATGGATATGACGGAAAGTGTAAAAATGTACACGGACATAGCTACAAATTGGCAGTTACAGTAATAGGAAAACCAATTACTGATCTTGAAAATGTAAAACTAGGTATGGTTATTGACTTCAGTGATTTAAAAAATGCTGTAAAAGAAGAAATTGTTGAGCGTTTTGACCATGCTACTGTTTTCAATAAAAATACCCCTCATTTAGAATTGGCAATGGAACTTCAAAAAAGAGGCCATGATGTAATTTTAGTAGATTATCAACCAACTAGTGAAAATATGGTAATTGATTTTGCAGAAAAAATTAAAAGTAGATTACCTAAACGTATCGCATTACATTCTTTAAAACTGTCTGAAACAGAAACTTGTTTTGCAGAGTGGTTTGCTAGTGATAATGAATAATTTTACGATTAATATACCGGAAGGAAAAAAAGTCTATTTTTCATCAGACAATCATCTAGGCGCTCCAGATTTTGAAGCAAGTAAGCCTCGTGAAAAAAAGTTTGTTGCTTGGCTAGATGAGGTGAAAAAAGATGCAGCTGCTATTTTTTTACTTGGTGATTTATTTGACTTTTGGTTCGAGTACAAGACTGTTGTTCCTAAAGGTTTTGTTCGAACTTTAGGTAAACTTGCTGAAATTCGTGAAAGCGGTATACCTATTTATTTTTTTGTTGGTAATCATGATTTATGGATGAATGGGTATTTTGAAAAAGAGCTAAACATCCAAACATTTCATAAACCGCAAGAATTTATACTTAATAATAAAACATTTTTAATCGGTCACGGTGATGGATTAGGGCCAGGAGACAAGGGCTATAAACGAATGAAAAAGGTTTTCACTAATCCTGTTTTTAAATGGGTTTTTAGGTGGTTACATCCAGACATTGGTGTGAAAATAGCACAGTACATGTCTGTTAAAAACAAATTAATATCTGGAGATGACGATGCCATTTTTCTAGGCGAAGACAACGAATGGCTAGTTCAATATTGTAAGAGCAAACAAAAGCAAAAACACTATGATTATTTCGTGTTTGGCCACCGTCATCTACCTATGACAATTAATATTGCTGAAAAATCAAAATACATCAACCTAGGAGACTGGATTAGCTACTATACGTATGGTGATTTTGATGGGAAAAAATTAGAATTAAAAAAATATTAATACTTTCATATTAATTTAATCCCACTTTTTTTAAATATCTATCCAATTCTAATTGGAACAACGTTCCTTTAATTAAATCTGAAATTAATTGTAACTCATCTTCATTTACTGACAAATCAATCTTTTCGGAAGGCGTTTGTAATAAATAACTTTTGCATTTATTTTGTTGAGTACAACCCTCACAATTATTTAATTTGAAAGCTACTTTTACTTTATTATAAAACTCTTTTATCTCAGAATATGTTAAGTAAAACCCTGTATTTCTAAATACCATTTGGATACAATCTGTATTGCCTTTTTGAACATCTTTCTTCCATTGGAAAGCTATTCCTATGTTATTATGGTATATTCTATTAATGTCTTGCATTTGTACAAATTTAAAAGTACAAATATAGTCTTTATTTTTAATTATTCTAAATAAGAATAAAACTTGTTTTTATTTTAGTAATACAACTGTTTAATCATTTAATATCTTTAACCATTAGCTGCAAACTTACATTTCCTTGCCATTCGTTTTCATCTAGAACATAAGCTGAACTAAATAGCTTATTATTAGTAATACTGCTTAGTTTATTTCCTAAACCAAAACCAATACCCACTATTGATTTTGAATTAGACTCTTTAGCTGTAAAACGTAAATGTTTATCTTCTTCTCCTACACACTTACCATAGCCAGTATCTTGCAAGTTTTCTGAAATGAAAACAGGATGCATGTTCTTTGGGCCAAAAGGACCAATCTGTTTCAGTAAACGCATTAATTTTGGATCAATATCATGCAGAGATATCTTTAGGTCTACTTCTATTTCCTGAATTAGTAACCTTTTTTCTATAGTTTTAGAAACAACATCTTCAAATTTTGCTTTAAACTTATCATAGTTTTCGGGTAGCAATGTAAGACCCGCTGCATACATATGTCCTCCAAACTGTTCTATATAATCAGAACATTGTTCTAAAGCATTGTACACATCAAAACCTTTTACAGAACGCGCAGAAGCTGCTAATTTATCGCCACTTTTGGTAAAAACTAAAGTAGGGCGGTAATAGTTTTCAATCAAACGTGAAGCTACAATACCAATAACTCCTTTATGCCAATTCTCATCGTATACTACAGATGTATAACCTTCCTCCTCTTTTAAAGTTTTAATTTGTTGTAAGGCTTCTTTAGTTATTTGTTTATCTAATACTTTTCGTTCCGTATTATAAGTATCTATTTCAGCTGCAAATTTTACCGCTGTTGTATGATCTAATTCCGATAATAAACTTACAGCATAATTACCGTGTTTTATTCTTCCTGCGGCATTTATTTTTGGAGCTATTTGAAAAACAACATCTGTAATAGATAATTCTTTTTTATTAGTATTTTGTGTAAATACCTTAATACCAGGTCTTGGTTGCTCATTAATTACTTTAAGACCATGGTATGCTAATATTCTATTTTCTCCAGTAATTGGTACAATATCTGCTGCAATACTAGTGGCAACTAAATCTAAGTAAGGTATGAAATCATTAATAGTTTGATTTCTATTTGTTCCAAGTGCTTGAATTAATTTAAACCCAACACCACAGCCACTCAATTCATCATAAGGGTACTTACAATCACTACGTTTAGGATCTAAAACCGCAAATGCTTTGGGAATTTCTTTTCCTGGACGATGATGATCACAAATAATAAAATCTATTTCTTTTTCTAATGCATACGCTACTTTGTCTATTGCTTTTATGCCACAATCTAGCGCTATTATTAATGAAATATCGTTATCGTGTGCATAGTCAATTCCCATATAAGACACACCATAACCTTCTGCGTAACGATCTGGAATATATGTTGCTATATTTGGATAGTATGTTTTTAAATATGATGCTACTAAAGAAACTGCTGTAGTACCGTCTACATCATAATCTCCAAAAACCATTATATTCTCATTATTAGAAATAGCAAGTTCTATTCTAGCAACCGCTTTATCCATATCTTTCATTAAAAACGGATTGTGTAGTTCTAATAAAGATGGTCTAAAAAATGTTTTTGCCTGCTCAAAGTTTTCTATACCTCTTTGAACTAGTAGCGTAGCAATAATTTTATTAACTCCTAATACTTTTTCTAAATGAATGATTTTTTCATCATTGGGTTTTGGCTTAATGGTCCAGCGCATAGTTTTTTTTATTTGCTTTTAGTCGCTAAAATTGAATAGCACAAAGGCATTTTATTACCAAAAGATTTAATTTGATATTTACTATCCCCTACTTTTTCTGTATTTTCAAAACAATCATAAGGAGAATAATTATATTCTTTAAATTTTTTTAATATCAAGTTATTAGACAATAGTCCTGATATTACTTCGCTCAATCCATGATTCCAAAAAACATATTTAAAGGAAGTACTAGCCTCTTTATCTGCGTAAGTTCCTTGCTCTTCCTCTACAATGGCTTTCGTATTAAAATAATTATATTTCAATTTTGAAAAGTCCGTATTATACATCCAAACATTTGGATGGAATTCTACAAAAACGAATTTACCTTCAGGCTTAAGATAGTGACTAATTATATTCCCCCATTTGTTCATGTCTGGCAACCATCCAATTGTACCATAGGATGTAAATACAATATCAAATGTACCTTTCAAGTTATTTGGTAAATCATAAACATCAGAAACTAAAAACTCTGCATCTAAATTTAATTCTGCATTTAACTCTTTTGCTTGTTCTATAGCTTTATCTGATAAATCAATTCCTGTTACTTTAGCTCCCTTTCTAGCTAATGACAAAGTATCTTGTCCAAAATGACACTGTAGGTGTAAAATTCGTTTTCCGTTAACGTTACCTAACAGACCTAATTCTATATCCATTAAGGAAGACTTACCTGCTTTAAAAGCATTCATTTGATAAAAATCAGATTTTATATGGTAAGAAGTCCTCTTATTCCAAGAATCTTTATTGATTTCTAAATAATTATCTGAAACCATCTTTAAGAATTGTGATACTTAATTTCAATTTTAACTTCTGCAAACTGACGAAACATTTCCATAACACCGCAATATTTATCTACAGATAAATCTACTACTTTTTTAATTTTTGTTTCATTTAAGTTATTTCCATAAAAATTATAAATACATTTTACTGTACGGTAGTATTTAGGATGTTCTTCTGTTAACTCAGCTTCAACTTCAATATCAAAAGTAGCTATCTCTACTTTCATTTTCTTAATTAACATAGCAATATCAATTCCTGAACATCCTGCTAAGGAAGCTAACATCATAGCTTTAGGTCTTAATCCTTTATCATCTCCACCTAAATCTTTAGAAGTTCCCATTACTAAGTCTCCTCCAGGGTTCGTTGCATTAAAAACCATGTCACCCTTCCAAAAGGTTTTAACTATATTTTTTTCCATAAAATAATATTTAAAAGTATACTTGTAAATGTAAGGAATCTCTATTGTTAAAGACTATTGTTTAATTCAAAATACAATTTGAATTTCATATTTTAGTAAAAAATAAAAATATTACACATGCCTTTAGTAACACCTTTAACTGCTAACCACGACAGTGAAACAAAAGAATTAGCTGCATTTTTTAATGAAACTTTGGGCTTTTGTCCAAATTCTGTTTTAACAATGCAACGTAGACCTGCAATTTCAAAAGCGTTTATTAATTTAAACAAAGCCGTAATGGCTAATGAAGGAAGAGTAAGCTCCGCATTAAAAAGAATGATTGCTTGGGTATCAAGTAACGCAACTGGATGTAGATATTGTCAAGCTCATGCTATTAGAGCTGCAGAACGTTATGGTGCAGAACAAGAGCAATTAGATAATATTTGGGAATATAAAACACATCCTGCATTTTCTGATGCGGAAAGAGCAGCGTTAGATTTTTCATTAGCAGCTTCTGTAGTACCAAATGCTGTAAATGAAGATATTCAAAAAGAATTGCATAAATATTGGGATGAAGGAGAAATCGTAGAAATGCTAGGTGTAATTTCTTTATTCGGTTATTTAAATCGTTGGAATGATTCTATGGGAACTTCTATTGAAGAAGGTGCTGTAGAATCTGGAGATAAATATTTAGGAAAACACGGTTGGGAAAAAGGAAAACATCTTTAAAACAAGTACTTATTAAATAGAAAAACCGAATCACTAAGATTCGGTTTTTTTTCTGTCGTTTATTTAATTTTTATGGATCTTATCATAGCTTCCAATTCAAACATATAGTTTCTTTTAGCTATTTGTGGTGCATAAGTAAAGCCTTCCAAAACTAACTGACGGTTATTTTTTTTATCGTCAATGATGTAGTTAATAAATGGTCCTGCCATAAAATCATTTTTCACATCCCAAACTCCACGAGATTCTAAAGTAGACTTCCCATCAATAGTGGTAGTTCCTAAGTATGGTGAAAACGCGTTTTCAGTAATCATATATGAGTTTTTAATCGGACCTGGTATATGAGCCTTACCAATAGAATCACGCAATTTTATAATATTATTTATTGTAATACTATCTCTTTTAATTGTCCCCAATGGTAATTCATAAATTAATAAATTTAAATCCCCATTTTTAATATCCTTACGTAACCAAACAAAATCTTCTGTTTTTTTTGCAACTCTGTAACTAAATAAAACCGTTAAATCTACTTCAAATAAACTTGACACATCCTCAATATCTAATTGATTTTTAGACATTTCTTGAACTTTATGATCTAGCTCTATTTTTTTTGTTCTAGTGGTCATTGAAATTGAGTTTTCTTTTAAAACACTAATCAATTCTTCATTATTTTGACCAGAAACAATAATTCCTAATTGAGGTGAAGCATAAACGTCTTTAACAAATTTTATTCCTTTAGTGGCTCCTTTTTTTAATTCAATAAATGTTCTACTTTTCTTTACAAAATCATGAAACGCTTTTGGGTTCATTTGTTTTAACGTAAAAATAGGCTCCTCTTGAGGTAGGCCATAAACCGGTGCTGCGAAAATATTTCTTGTTACATCTCCCACTTCTCCATTCCATAAACTATCGTCAGAAACAATCGTTAATAAATTTGTTGTTCCTCCAGATTTAGGCAAATAACTTTTATTTTCTTTATTTTTTTCCGAACATGAAAAAAGGCTAAGTAAAAGAAATGCTGTGAAAATATTTTTTAGAGACATACTAAATAGTTAATTTGTTTATTTGTAATTATCAAATTTTATACCAATATTAACTCTTTGGTATTTTTAAAATCATACCTGGTTTTAAACTTGAATTCATCAAACTGTTATGTGATTTAATATTATCTGCAGAAACTCCTGAGTACTTTTTAGCAATAGCATATAATGTATCTCCTTTTTTCACTTTATAAGTACCACCTGTCTTCATTTTTTTAGAAGACTTTTTATTTGATTTTTTAGAAGCTACTTTTTGAGGATGGTTTGGATAAATAATTAATCGTTGTCCAATTTTTAAGTTGTTTGATCGCAAACCATTCCAACGTTTAATAGAACTAACTTTTACACCGTAACGATTAGCTATTTTACCTAAAAAATCTCCACTTCGAACTTTATAGCGTATTCTATTAGATGTTTTGACTAATTCAGGTAAAGGCTTTTCTCGTTTATCAAATTCTTTAAAGGCATAATTATAAATTGCATCTTCATGAGTAACAAACTTTCCTATATGTGTTTTTGGTAGTCTTAGTAAATAATCTTCCCCTTTTATGACTGGAATAATATCCATTTTATAAGAAGGATTCATAAATTGTAAATCTTCAATTTTTATTTCTAAAACCTCTGCTACATGTTGTAAAGATATTTTTTTCTTTACATGAACAGTGTCTACTTCAAAATATTGAATTTCTGGTATTTGTGGCCTAAAATTATGCTCTTTCGCATATTCAAAAACATACATTGTTGCTTGAAAAATTGGAACATAGCCTGCTGTTTCTCGAGGTAAAAACGGACGAATATTCCAATAATTTTTATTTCCTCCTGAACGTCTAATTGCTTTTGATACATTTCCAGGACCTGAGTTATAAGATGCCAATGCTAAATCCCAGTCTTCAAATCTATTGTAAACTTTAGTAAGGTATTCACAAGCTGCTTTGGTAGATTTATCAATGTCACTCCTTTCGTCAACATAGGAATTTACATCTAATCCATGCTCTTTACCTGTTGCATACATAAACTGCCATAATCCTGTTGCCCCTACTCTAGACTTTGCTTTTGGGTTTAATGCAGATTCTACTATAGCTAAATATTTTATTTCTAAAGGCATATTATGTGCATCTAACTCTTTTTCAAAATGTGGAAAATAATAGGTGCTTAAAGCCATTAACCTTTCAATTGATTTTTGACGGTTCTTTAAAAAACGCTTGATAACACTTTCTAGAATTGGATTGTATTCTATATGAAAAGGAGTTCTATCATTTAATCTATTTAAACGAGCTATTAAAGTGTCTTTTGGTAATTCTGGATAATAAATCGAATCAGCTTTTATATTTTTTCTAATATGATTTATAGAGTCATACAAATCATTACTATACAAATCCTTTAACCACAAACTGTCTACCCTTTTAGCGTAGTTGTAGTCTGGTTTATTTTTAATCGTCGTTTTTAAATTATGTAAAACAAGTTCCAAAGAATCTCTTTTGATGGTATCTGTTTTAACTAATTTTATCTTGTCTTTAACTACTAGTTTTATAGAATCACTCTCCGCTTTTAACGATGTTAGATTCTTTGATTTTTTTACACTATCAATCAATTTTTTGTTAATTGATAGTGTATCAGTAATCTTTTTTTGAGCAATAGTTATTGAAGTTACTAAAAAAAAGATAATTTTTAAATATTTTAAAATCATGCGATATTTAAGATTGTTATTAATACAACTATAATGTTGCTAAAATAACATTTCTTTTTTAGGTTTAATAATTCGACTATTAAAAGTAAAATTAAATTAGATCCTACATCTATTTTTCTCTAAAACATTAAGTTTTTCTTAAATTTATCATTATTTATTTTAAAACAATAACTAGCTGAATAAATTTTAATATTTATTCAATAAAATAAAATTACTAAAAGTATTATGTAAAGTTGTTTGCTATGATTGTCATTCAAAATAAATCAACTTAATAATTTTTCTGTATTCAAACGTTAAAAAGAAATAAATTAGTGCGTTTAATAAAGATAATATTAAAAGCATAGCAAAGAATTCAAAATCCTAAATAATATATCTGGTTCTCTTAAACCTCCTTTCATAAAAAAACCTAAAATTGTAATTAACGTTGAAAAAATTAAAACTTTTATTTTTTATGGTTTTATTTGAATTCATTAATACGATTTTTTATAAATAACTACATAAATATAAACTTCTTCTGTTTTCTTGAGCTTTAAAAAATACTTAATACAGTAATTTTAAAAACTTATTTATTAAACATTCATTTTATTCTGAATATTTCTAGTTAGAATTCCATTACTTATTCAATGCTTAATAAAATTTAGTTTCTACTTTATCAAAATGGTATCATAAATCTAAAAACTCTTTCAGAATGTCATAAAAATCTTAATTATTATTTAACTATATTAATTTCAACTCTTCTATTTCTTGCTCTACCAACACTATTATTATTTGAGTATAATGGTTTTTCTTCTCCGTAACCTTTAGTAATTAATCTATCAGCAGCTATACCATTAGAAACTAAATATTCTTTTACAGAATTTACTCTAGAGTTAGATAACTCTTTATTTAATTTAGCTGAACCAACACTATCAGTATGACCATCAATTGTAAATTTAGTATTTGGGTTTTCTTTTAAAATACCAACTACATCATTTAACACTTCAGTAGATTGTTTTTTGATTGAAGCTTTACCAGTATCAAATAAAATTGTCTTAGTATGTTTATTCAGTACATTTTTATCATCTTCAGGCGCCTCAATAGATCCGTTATTTAAAACAGTACCCATTTCTTCTGTATATTGATTATCTGTATTTGTACTAGGAGAAAGTTTAATTTCAACTCTTCTATTTCTTGCTCTACCATCACTAGTTTCATTAGAGTCTAATGGCTTTTCTTCACCATATCCTGTAGTCGTTAATCTATCCGAAGATATACCGTTAGTAACTAAATATTCTTTTACAGAATTTGCTCTAGAGTTAGATAATGATTTATTTAATTTAGCTGAACCAACACTATCAGTATGACCGTCAATTGTAAATTTAGCATTTGGGTATTCTTTTAAAATATCAACAATATCATTTAATACTTCTTCTGATTGCTTTTTAATTGAAGCTTTACCAGAGTCAAATTTTATTGTTTTAGCATAATTAATTAATGCTTTTTTAACAGCTTCATTAATCTTAGGGCATCCGTTATTTGAAACATCACCCATTTCTTCTGGACATGCATCATATTTATCAGCTAAACCATCTTTATCTGTATCTAGCCAAGGACAACCTTTATTTTCAGATGGTCCAGAAATTTGAGGACAATCATCTTTATCATCAGCAATACCATCTGCGTCTGCATCAGGACAACCGTTTAATTCTTTTAAACCAACAACATCAACACATTCATCTTGAGGATCAGCAACACCATCTCCGTCAGTATCATTACAACCATTAAATTCAGCTATACCGGCTACATCTGGACATTCATCTTTAGAATCTTCGATTCCATCAGCATCAGTATCAGGACAACCATTAAACTCAGCTATACCGGCTACATCTGGACATTCATCATATTTGTCTAAAATACCATCACCATCTACGTCAGAACCTCCGAAAGCAAAAGTTAAACCTAACGTGTGTTGGAAATAATTATAATCTTCTAAAACTTCTGTAATGTTATTTTTGAAAGTAGATTGAACTTTAATTGCTTTATTATCTGTTACCCAAAAGTTTATTCCTAATCCACCACCAACAACAAAACCACTTTCTTCAAAACTTTCTTCAACATTTCTAGTGTTAGTATCAATCCAGTTATAACCTCCATTACCTCTTAGATAAGGGTCAAACCATTTCATACCATCCCAAAGTGAATTTAGATGATAATTAACACCTAAATCAACAGCCCAATAATCTCCATCAATATCATCATTAAAAGAAACAACACCATCATTAGTTTCAGCATTGTTATACTGACTTAAGACATTTATTGTTCCAGAAAAGTCTAAACTAACACCACTACTACCCATGTATCTAGCAAATGTAACTTGAGAAATTAACGGAGCTATACTCCATTGATCTTCTACATTAAAAAATTCTGTAAACATTTTCGCTTCTTGTCCTGAATTACCTATTAAAGAACTATTATTGGCCCCTAAGAAATTAATTCCGTTAACTCCAAAAGTAACAGCCCATGGCCTATCTTCGGTTTGCGCATAAGTGAAAGAACCTAATACAAAAACACCTACAGCTAATAATTTGCTAAATTGTTTGAAAATATTGAATTTTAATTGCTGACTCTTCATAATAAATTGAATTTTAAAAAAACGTATTAACAAAATATTAAGGGGAGGGAAGTTTTCAATAATTTTTAGGTAAAAATCTAGTACTTAACAATTCTTATTAAAAAAAACATAAAAAATTTCTTTAGGTATTGGGTAATTCTTTCCAAAGTTTAACCGTATTTTGAGATTTAGTTATACCTGTTACGTATTTAGTTGCAATTCTTTGAACAAAACCCATAGTTTTAAATTCATTTGGTCTAAACCTATCAACTCTATGGTTTCTAATTTTAATTATAGATTCTCCTTGGTAATTTTTTCTTCCCCATGTATTAGGGGTTACCATTTTTCTAAATACTGATTTTATTTTCTTTTTCATATATATATTTTTAGTTAATATTCTATCTAAAAAAGTTTTCTTAAAAAGTGTTTGAACAGTAATTTACAATTTATTTGTCTGAATATCAATTTTTTATTGTAAAAAATGATTAGAAAATTATTAAATTATATTTATTCAATTAAAAAACAAGTAAAGCCCTATATAAATATCTAATGCATTTTCAGTAATTTTGTTTTTCAATTTTTGAAGTATGTCAGAAGAAGTAAAATCATTAAATTTTATAGAACAAATTATAGAAAACGACATTGCAAATGGTTTGTCAAAAGATAAATTGCATTTTCGTTTTCCACCTGAACCAAACGGATATTTACACATAGGACATGCTGCCGCAATATGTTTAAATTTTGGTTTAGGAAAACGTTACAATGCACCGGTAAACCTTCGTTTTGACGATACCAACCCAGCAAAAGAAGAGCAAGAATATGTTGATGCTATAAAAAAAGATGTTGCTTGGTTAGGTTTTAAATGGTCTAACGAATGTTATTCTTCGGATTATTTTCAGCAATTACATGATTGGGCAGTTCTTCTAATTAAAAAAGGTGCGGCTTATGTTGACGGATTATCTGCGGAAGAAATGGCCGAACAAAAAGGAACACATTCTGAACCTGGAATAGAAAGTCCTTTCAGAAATACCTCTGTAGAAGAGAATTTAGCCTTGTTTGAACAAATGAAAAACGGTGACTTTGAGGAAGGAACTTGGGCTTTACGTGCTAAAATTGACATGGGTTCACCAAACATGCTAATGCGTGATCCGATAATGTACCGTATTTTAAAAAAAGACCATCATAGAACAGGAAATGATTGGTGTATTTACCCAATGTATGATTGGACTCACGGAGAATCTGATTATTTAGAAGAAATTTCTCACTCTTTTTGTACTTTAGAATTTAAGCCTCATAGAGAATTATACGATTGGTTTTTAGATCAAGTATACGATACTAAGGACATTCGCCCTAAGCAGCGTGAGTTTGCTCGAAGAAACTTAAGTTACACAATTATGAGTAAACGTAAATTGTTACGTTTAGTTGAAGATAAAATTGTTTCTGGATGGGATGACCCAAGAATGCCAACTATTTCTGGTTTAAGAAGAAGAGGATATACTGCTGCTTCAATCAGAAAATTTAGTGAGGTTTCTGGAATTTCTAAACGAGATAGTGTAACAGATGTTTCTTTACTTGAATTCTGTATTCGTGAAGATTTAAATAAAACCGCAACAAGAGTAATGGGAGTTATAGATCCCGTTAAATTAGTTATTACAAACTACCCTGACAATAAAGAAGAGTTTTTAACAGCAGAAAATAATCCTGAAGATGAAAAATCAGAAACTCATGAAGTTCCTTTTTCTAAAGAATTATTTATTGAAAGAGAAGATTTTAAAGAAGAAGCAGGGAATAAGTTTTTCCGTTTAACACTTGGCAAAGAGGTTCGACTAAAAAACGCTTATGTTATTAAAGGTGATTCCGTAATAAAAGATGCTAATGGAATTATTACTGAAATTCGTTGTACAGCAGATTTAGATTCAAAATCGGGTAGTGGAACAGAAGCAAGTACACGAAAAGTTAAAGGAACACTCCATTGGGTATCAATTAAACATGCTGTAAAAGCCGAAATAAGGGTCTATGATCGATTATTTTTAGATGAAGCACCTGATAGTCACAAAGAGTCTGATTTCATGCAATACGTTAACCCTAAGTCATTAGAAGTAATAAAAACTGCATTTGTAGAACCATATCTTAAAAATGCAAAAGTAGGAGAGGGGTTCCAATTCCAGCGTTTGGGTTATTTTAATGTAGATACTGACGCAACTACAGCTAATTTAGTTTTTAACAAAACCGTTGGTTTAAAAGATTCTTGGGCAAAACAAAAACCTAAAAATTCAAATACCAACCAACAACAAAATAATGCTAGACCACAACAAACTCAAGTTCAGAAAAATCCTATTAATGAAATAAAAAAAATAGGAAAAAAGTATGCTAACTTATCTGGGGCAAAGTTAGATGCTGCAAAAGCTAAAATTTTAAAATTTGCAGAAGAAGTTGCCTATGAAGATTTAGAACCTTTATTTGAAACACCTGCTAAAAAAGTAGGAACAAGAATTGCTACGTTAATTACGCTTGGTGTTTTACTTAAAAAAGGGCAGGAACGAACAGAAAATGTAAATTCATTTATTGAAAGTGTTTCAAAAGAAACCAATGAATTAATTATAGAAGAATTAAAAAATATTTAATTCAATTGTAACTCAATAAAAAAAGCCGAATTTGATTTCAAATTCGGCTTTTTTAGTATTTGTCTTACGTTATTATTCCTGAACTAACTCAGGAACTTTCCAAGAACCATCAAAATAAGCTTCTGTTGGTTGATACATACGCAATATAAAATTCCACCCTTCAAAAGTGTCTAAGTAATTAGCTACATTTTTATCGCCACCAAAATTGATTACATATTCTCCATTTTTATTAGGCTTTGCAAATGAACTGTTTATGTTAAATTTTTCTCCATTAACCCATCCTCCTTGGTCATAAACCGTTATAGACCAAAAAGCATCAACTGGTACATCTTTTAAAGTTAATGTTGCTGGATTTGAATTCTTTGGTTGAAAATTTGGATATACAGCTTGTTTAGAGGTCATACCTCCCCAACCTGTTGAAACACCAACGTTGTGATTTTCTAAAGTTGTTTCTCCTTTTTTACCAAACATCATACTAGAGGTTATTTTCTTCTCTCTAACTATTTTTTGATATTTCTCTCGCATTTTTAAAACTTCAGGCCTGTCCCAATTATTTGTAATTACATAAGATCCTCTATCATTTTGAGTCAATTGTAATTGGTCTTGTAATGCGGATACTTTAGCAAGATCTTCAGGATCTGTCATGTTTACTTGAGTTCTAATTACTAACATCACATACCTAGAACCCATATTTTGCTGGTTAATTTTATAAGTTCCTGGCTTGTTTATTGCCATTGGATTGTAATGTTCTTCTGTAACAAACCAAGCTGTTTGATAACGACCATTAGTTTCAGGCATGGTTAATGTAGCTTCTTCTTTTAAATCTAGTATAGCAACAGAATATTGTGTGTCAAAATTAATTCTTACTACTGTTTTATCTTTAGGGTCTGGTGCCTTTTTTTTGTGCATAAAAACACCTACGCCATTTGTTTTAGTTATGGCAGCAATGTCTTTTACATATTTTGCAAAAATCATTTGTGATTCAGCTAACCCGAAATTTTCAGCTGTAAGTATCGTTTTTGGTTTTTCAGTAGTAACTTCTTTTACTGATTTGTTCATTTCATCAGTAATTGTTTCTGAAGTTTTATCTTTTTTACAAGATAATGTTGCAACTGCTAATGCAGCAGTAATAATATGCAGTTTTTTCATGATTGATTAGTTTTTAAATTATTTCTTTTTGTTTAGTTTTAAATAGTTTAATTGTAAATTGACTCTTAACATATTTGATTCTGCATCATCACCGCCAAATAATACTCCTCCATAATCAACATGTAAATACACTAAAGGATGAAATTGATATCCAACACCTACAGTTCCACTATAATTGTTAAAAGAATTATCATTTTTAACATCGTTTGTAGTAGTTTCTCCTCCTAATTGATACCTACCATTAAGGGTTGCACGAAGCTTTTTGTTAAATTTATGTATTAAATGATTTTCAAAAACAAATAAAGGTTTTTGTGTTTTTTCTACATAATTAACAGAATTTGGTGTTTCTTTAAATTCTTTATTTTTTGTAAAAAATTTAATACTTGGAAAAAGTTCAAGGCTAGTGGTAGAATTATTTTTTACTCTTATAGGAAAAGTAGTTGGTATACCATATTCGAAAGTTGTTCTATTAGTACCTAAATTTACTAACTCATTTTTATCGTAAGAACCTGAAAACCAAACTCTAAAATAACTCATCATAAAAAACTCAGGTTTTTTGGCAACAAATTCTTCAAAACTAACTGCTTTACTATTTATCATTCCAACTTTTAAACCCACAAACCCGTCAGAAAAACCACTTGTACAATTTTCATAATTAAAAGATGGAAGTGGAAGTGAAAGGTTTGATGAAATACTTGTTGGATTTATCATGGCAACTACTTCTGCATGTTGCCCTTTAATAGCAAACGTATGAAAAGCAGTTATAGGAAAAGAATTAACTTCTATATCCAAACCTGGATTAATATAATCACCATTAAGCGATAAATTTTGGGTTAAATTAAGATATTTAATATTTAGGCCCCACATATTTTTTGGTTTCAAAAAATGACTTTCAGGACCGTCTCCAACTTGAGCAAAAACAAAAGAACTTGTTAGAAATAAAAATACTAGTGTTTTAAATATTGTTTTCATAAAAAATATAATTAGTTAATTCTAAACTAAGTTAATACTTTTTTTAAAATAAAATACCCAAAGAAGCTTCTTTGGGTATAATTACTATTTAAAGTTATTGTAATTAAACTTTTCCAAGAACAAGAAAGTCTAATTGTCTTTTGACTAAATCGGCATTTTTTACCATTATTTTTACTTCATCACCAAGTTGGTACATATTACCATTATTTTCTCCAACTAGAGCGTATTGTTTTTCATCAAAGAAATAATAATCATCTTTTATTTCTCTAATTCTAACCATTCCTTCACATTTATTAGAAACAATTTCTACATAAATTCCCCATTCTGTAACACCAGAAATTACACCTACAAATTCTTCCTCTTGGTGGTCTTGCATGAATTTTACTTGCATGTATTTTATAGAATCTCGTTCTGCTTTGGTAGCAAGGTTTTCCATATTTGAAGCATGCTTACATTTTGCTTCATATGCTTCAGCATCTGCACTTTTTCCACCATCTAAATAAAATTGTAATAAACGATGCACCATAACATCAGGATATCTACGAATAGGG
>CAWVSR010000010.1:0-16124 GCA_963932865.1 uncultured Kordia sp.
CAACATCTGCAGAAAGTCTTTTTTCAGCTAATTCAAATGATAATTTGGTTCGAGTAGAGCTTTCGAAAAATAAATTAGCTATTGTAATATCTCTTAAAGAAGGAACTTTTTTTATCGGCCTATTAATCACTTCTTTAAAATGATCTGCTGTCTTAAAAATTAATTCAATATCTTTTTCTTGTATATACTTAATCCCTAATAAATGGTTTACACTTAATTCGCTCATCTTTCTATTTTGATATTAAATAAACAGTATCTTCTCCATCATTTTCAGCCCATTTTACAGCTACTTTTTCTTCATTAATAACATCAACCTGCCTTCCTCTATAATTAGGTTGAATAGGTAAATGCCTACTAAACCTTCTGTCAATCAATGTTAGTAATTCAATATCCTTTGGTCTGCCAAAAGATTGCATAGCAGTTAAAGCTGCACTAATACTCCTTCCGGTATATAACACGTCATCAATAAAAATTACATTTTTATTTTCAACAATAAAATCAATACGAGTAGTATTGGCTTCTAAAGTTTTCTCTCCTCTTCTAAAATCATCTCGAAAAAACGTAATATCTAACAAACCCAATTTAATGTTAGGTATTTTATAAAAATCTTCTAGTAAAGATTTAATTCTATTTGCTAAAAAAACACCTCTAGGTTGAATACCAATAAGTACTGTATTAGAGAAATCTTCATGTTTTTCAATTAACTGGGAAGTTAATCGGTGAAGTATAATGTTTACTTCTTTTGAACTAAGTAAAACTTTTTGCTTTATCATGAATACCAAACTGTTATTTGGATAACAAATTTAAGTAAAAGTTAAGTATAATACTATTGATATTAAAAATTATGAATCACAAAAAAAATAATCACAAAAAAACCTCTCAATAAAATTGAGAGGTTTTAAATATTAAAATATGAGGAATATTATTTCCCTTCCATTTTATCTTTTAATGCTTGTAAAGCATTGTTAGCATCTCCTAAAGTAGGCTTGTCAGCAGCAGCTACTTTCTTAGCAGCAGCTTTAACAATTTTCTCCTCTTCTTCTCTGAATAATGCTGTATGTGAAGCTACAACTCTTTTAAAATCTTTGTTAAATTCAATGATTTTAAATTCTGCAGAATCTCCTTTTTTCAATTTAGATCCATCTTCTTTCTCTAAGTGACGAGAAGGAATAAACGCAACGATATCTTCATTGATAGTAACAGTCGCTCCTTTATCTACCATTTCATCAATAGTAGCAGTATGAACAGTTCCTAATCCAAATTCAGCTTCATATTTATCCCAAGGGTTATCTTGAGTTTGTTTGTGACCTAAAGAAATTTTTCTTCCTTCAACATCTAATTCTAGTACAACAACATCTAATTTGTCTCCTACAGAAACGAAGTCAGATGGGTGCTTAATTTTCTTAGTCCAAGACAAGTCAGAAATGTAAATTAATCCATCAATTCCTTCTTCTAATTCTAAGAATACACCGAAGTTAGTAAAGTTACGTACAGTTCCTGTGTGTTTAGAACCTACAGGAAATTTTGTAGTAATATCAGTCCAAGGATCTTGCGTTAATTGCTTGATACCTAATGACATTTTACGATCTTCTCTATCTAAAGTCAATACAACAGCATCAACTTCATCACCGATTTTTACAAAATCTTGAGCAGAACGTAAGTGTGTAGACCATGACATTTCTGAAACGTGAATTAAACCTTCAACACCTTGAGATACTTCAATAAATGCACCGTAATCTGCAATTACAACTACTTTACCTTTTACTTTATCACCAACTTTTAAATCAGCATCTAAAGCTTCCCATGGGTGAGCACTTAATTGCTTTAATCCTAATTGGATTCTAGATTTCTTATCGTCAAAGTCTAAAATTACAACATTTAATTTTTGATCTAATTCAACAATCTCATTTGGATGGTTGATTCTTGACCAAGATAAATCTGTAATATGAACTAATCCATCAACTCCACCAAGATCAATAAATACACCGTAAGAAGTAATGTTTTTAACAACACCTTCAAGTACTTGACCTTTTTCTAATTGACCAATAATTTCTTTCTTCTGGATTTCGATATCAGCTTCAATAAGAGCTTTATGAGAAACAACAACATTTTTAAACTCGTGATTGATTTTTACAACCTTGAATTCCATTGTTTTGTTTACATACTGATCGTAATCTCTAATTGGCTTCACATCAATTTGAGAACCTGGTAAGAATGCTTCAATACCAAATACATCAACGATCATACCACCTTTAGTTCTGCATTTTACAAAACCATTAACGATTTCACCAGTTTCATGAGCATTATTTACTCTGTCCCAAGCTTTGATTACTCTTGCTTTTCTGTGAGATAATACTAATTGACCAGTTTTATCTTCTCTAATATCAACAAGAACCTCTACTTTGTCACCAACTTTTAAATCTGGGTTATAACGAAACTCATTTAATGAGATTACACCTTCAGATTTAGCATTAATATCAATAATAGCTTCTCTTTCAGTTAAGTGAACTATTGTACCTTCAACTACTGTATCATCTTCTGTGTCTACAAAGTTTTCTGCTACTAATTTTTCAAACTCTTCTAATACTGCATCTTCTACAGGATCAATTCCTTCTTGGTAATTGTGCCAGTTAAAATCTGCTAAAAATTGTTCTTGTGTTTTTGTTTCTTCAGCCATAGCTGTAGTATTAATTTGTATTCTGAGTTGCTAATATGAGTATTTAAGCAGACAACATCAGAAGTTGTTATAATTAAATTTTTAATACCTTTTCTACCCATTCACGCTAAAAGGAGTGCAAATTTACAACTATCTATTATGATTTACAATTATTTAAGTGTATAATAAATTATATTACAACTGATTTATCAAGAGTTACTTAAGTAAAAAACGTTTTTGTAAACAAATATAAAATGTTATATTTGATGAAATCAATATTAAAAACAATCAATTATGCCAATAAAAGCAAAGTATCAAGACGTATTAGATTTAGGGGAAAAACTAGAAATTTCAAATGGTGACGTGAATGTTGTCGATGGAGTTTTAAAAGTAAAAGGTACTGCAAAAACTCAATATGAAAAAAACTTAATGTGGGATAGTATCAAAGCAATTGGCGGCGATAACCCAACTGATATCATGGCTAATATTTCAGTAGCAGATGAAAGTGTTTATCACAGACACACTGTTGCAAGCGGTGAAACGTTAGGAGGTATTGCAAAACACTACTTTAAAAATGCAATGAAATATAAAGAAATTTTTGCAGCTAACACAAATACACTAGACAATCCAGATGTAATAAAAGTTGGTCAAGTTCTGGACATTCCTAACTTATAACATTTCAATTTCATAAAAAAAGGGAAGCTTATCAGGCTTCCCTTTTTTTATGAAATTATTTTAAATGATAGATTTTTTCACTAGCCTAAAAATCTTATCAAACTGCTCATTAATTGTTAAACTAGAATTATCAATCTCTATAGCATCTAGGGATTTTATTAACGGAGAATTTTCCCTATGAGTATCAATATAATCTCGCTCTTTTATATTTTTTAAAACTTCTTCAAAGGTTACCTTATCTCCTTTATTTACTAATTCATCAAAACGTCTTTGTGCTCTCACTTGATCAGACGCTGTCATGAATAATTTTAACTCTGCATTAGGAAATACAACCGTACCAATATCTCTTCCATCCATCACAATACCAGACGACTCTCCTATTTGCTGTTGTTGTTTTACCAATCTATAACGTACTTCAGGAATAGAGGCTATTTTACTAACAAAACGAGAAACATGCATTGACCTTATTTCATTTTCTACATTAATTCCATTTAAATAAACTTCAGCAAATTTCAAATTTGAATTATACTTAAATGAAATGTTTATCTTATTTAATTCTAAAACAAAATCATTAATATTAAAATGATTTTCAGAAATAAAATTATTATTTAAAGCATACAAAGTTGTAACTCGGTACATAGCACCAGTATCTACATAAACATAACCTAATTTATTTGCTAATTGTTTTGCTAAAGTACTTTTACCTGTTGATGAGTAACCATCAATTGCTATAATAATTTTTTTTTTCTTCAATTTATTTTAAATTTATGTTCAAACCAAAAGTGTGTACGTTTGCTGCAGCGCTAAATTTTTGATAAGCGTAATTGACACGAAATCTATTCAGCTTTATACCAAATCCAGCAGTAATTCCTGCAAAAACCCTGTTATCTTCAATTTTTAGCTCATATCCTCTTCTAAAATTATAACCAAAACGAAGATTAATTGCTTTTCCATGAAATAATTCTCCACCAACAACTAAATGTTGTGTTAATTTATTAAAAAACGTAATTTCTTCAGGGTTTGAGTTTCCATCTAAATCAATTTGAGCACGTGCAGGATTATCAAAAGACAAATCCCATTGTTGCAAATTTTCAAAAACCACATGCCATTTTAAAGGTAACTTATCTAATTTTCTACCAAAAGCAATATCCAGATGAAAAGGTATATTTTCTTTTGTATCCTCATAAGCAGTAAATTGTCCACCAATATTAGAGGCAACCAAAGTTAATTGTGAATTAGAATTTTTAAAATCATATAATAATGCTAAATCAACTGCACCACCTAAGGAAGAGTAGGTCTCTAACTTTGAAGATATAAATTTCGTACTTATTCCTGCTTTTAAATCTGAGTTCGGAACAGCATACATATAACCAAAAGTTAACGCAAACTCATTACCCGAAAACTCTCCTGTATCAACTCCATTTGAATCATAACCATCAAAACTTCCATAATCAATATAGGTAATTCCTGCAGAAATAAGATGTTTATTTTTACCAAAACTACTTGCATAGGCAAAACTTCCGTATGTAATATCTGCAAAATAATTAACGAAATTTAAAGCTATTTGACCATCCATTTGACTATTTATTGCAGATGGGTTATGTAATGCTTGAGAAGTGTCCCAATCCATATTAGTTAATACTTTTCCTCCTAAAGCAGCTTGTCGAGGAGACGATATTAAATTCAAAAACTCATAGGTATACTTTCCTCCACTTTGAGCATTCGTAATTGATGTACTTAAAACAAAAATGAAAATAAAAACTTTTCTAAACATGATTACAAAATAAGTAAAAGTAAAATTTAAATAGGAGTTATTTTAAAATTATTTAAAAAAAAAGAGCCTTTTTAAAAGCTCTTTTAGATTATAACTTTTTAGCGTTTTTTACAGGTTGATTTGTAATCGCTAATTTAATAACATCAGTCATTTCAGATACATAATGAAAAGTTAAACCCTTTAAATATTCAGGTTTTATTTCTAAAATATCTTTTTCATTATCTATACAAAGAATTAGTTCTTTAATTTTCGCACGTTTTGCTGCAAGAATTTTTTCTTTAATTCCTCCAACAGGCAATACCTTTCCACGTAACGTAATTTCACCAGTCATAGCTAAACTTTTCTTTACTTTCTTTTGAGTAAACAAAGAAACTAAAGAGGTTAGCATTGTGATTCCTGCACTTGGACCATCTTTTGGTGTTGCTCCTTCAGGTACATGAATATGAATATTATAATTACTAAAAACAGCAGGATTAATATTAAAATCTTCTGCATTTGCTTTTATGTATTCCAAAGCAATTGTTGCAGATTCTTTCATGACTTTTCCTAAGTTACCAGTAATAGACATCATACCCTTACCTTTTGAAAGTATAGATTCTATAAATAATATATCTCCACCAACACTTGTCCAAGCCAAACCTGTTACAACTCCAGCAACATCATTATTTTCGTATTTATCACGTTCTAATCTTGCAGGACCAAGTATATCAATAACATCACCTTTTGTTATTTTTTTACTATACTCCTCTTCCATAGCTATAGATTTAGCAGCATATCGAACTACTTTAGCTATCTTTTTATCTAAGCCTCTTACTCCAGATTCACGAGTATATCCCTCTACAATTAACTCTAACTCTTTCTTACCAATTTTTAAATCATTAGAAACTAACCCATGTTCCTTAAGTTGCTTTGTTAATAAATGTTTTTTTGCAATTTCTACTTTTTCTTCAATAGTATAACCACTCACATTTATAATCTCCATTCGATCTCTCAATGCTGGCTGAATAGATGATAAGTTATTTGCAGTTGCAACAAACATAACTTTTGACAAGTCATATCCCATCTCTAGGAAATTATCATGAAAATCAGAATTTTGCTCAGGATCCAGTACTTCTAGCATCGCAGATGAAGGGTCACCTTGATGAGAATTAGAAAGTTTATCAATTTCATCTAATACAAACACAGGATTTGAAGTACCTGCTTTTTTCATACTTTGAATTAAACGACCAGGCATTGCGCCTATATATGTTTTCCTATGTCCTCTAATCTCAGCCTCATCTCGCAAACCACCAAGAGAAACTCTAACATACTCTCTACCTAAAGCTTCTGCAATAGATTTCCCTAAAGATGTTTTACCAACTCCAGGAGGACCATACAAGCATAATATTGGAGATTTCATATCATTTCTTAACTTTAAAACTGCTAAGTATTCAATAATTCGTTTTTTAACATCTTCTAAACCATGATGGTCTCTATCCAGAATTTTTTGTGCTCTTTTTAAATCAAAATTATCTTTGGAAAATTCATTCCATGGTAATTCTAAAAATAATTCTAAGTAGTTACGCTGAATTGAATATTCAGCTACTTGAGGATTCATTCTAGACATTTTTGACAATTCTTTCTCAAAATGATCATTCGTTTTTTTATTCCATTTTTTAGCTTTAGATTTTGAACGCATTTCTTCAATTTCAGCTTCATACGAAACACCTCCTAATTCTTCCTGAATTGTTTTCATTTGCTGCTGCAGAAAATACTCTCGTTGTTGCTGATCTAAATCATTACGAACTTTAGATTGTATATCATTCTTTAATGAAAGTTTTTGCATTTGCATATCCATGTGTTTCAACGTGGCCAGTGCTCTTTCAGATAGATTTTTAATATCTAATAAAGTTTGCTTTTCTTTCACATTCAAATTCATATTTGAAGATATGAAATTGATCAAAAAAGCATTACTTTCAATATTTTTAATTGCAAAACTGGCTTCAGATGGGATATTTGGACTTTCTTTTATAATTCGTAAAGAAAGCTCTTTAATAGAATCTATTATTGCTTTAAACTCATCAGTTTCAACGGTAGGTTTTTCTTCAGGAAATTCATTAACAGAAGCCAATATATATGGATCATCACTTAAAATCTCATTAACAGAAAACTTCTTTTTCCCTTGAATAATTACGGTTGTATTACCATCTGGCATTTTTAACACCCTTAATATTTTAGCTACAGTACCAATAGTATTTATATCTTCAATACCTGGATTTTCAACAGAAGCATCTTTTTGAGCTACCACGCCAATTACTTGCTTATTATTATAAGCATCATTTAACAACTTAATTGATTTATCTCTACCAGCAGTAATTGGAATAACAACACCTGGAAACAAAACAGTATTTCTTAGCGGTAAAATTGGTAATTCTTGTGGAATATCCTCTTTGGCAATCTCTTCTTCATCCTCACTTGTCATTAACGGAATAAACTCTGTATCATCTTCCATTCCTTGTAATGACAAACTGTCAATATTTAAAAACTCTGAATTACTCATATGTTATATTTGTCATTCTGTCATTTAACAGAATCGTTATTTTATAGTTATCGCTTATAAAAGCCTTATGATGTTCTGTTTATATTTATATTGTAAAATAAAAAACAACACTTCAAATTATATGACAATTAATATGCCATACAGCAAATACAGGTATAAAAAAAGCAACCAGATGGTTGCTTTTTTTATACCTGTATTATTTTTTTTATTCTGGAACTTCTGTATAATTTACATCAAAAGTACCATCAGTAATAATATTCCATTGTGCAGGATCTTCACCAATTGAGGCTGCAATAAAACTATAAGTCCCAACTATTCTTTTCGCTGAAATATCATGTGTAGATATATTTAAACCTCTTTTAACATCAGGTTCAGCATAAGGTACATTAGTAAATGATCCAGAATTAAATTGTTCTGTTGTAAAATCTTTAAAAAATGGATTAGTATTGTCATCAGTTGAAGTAATATCACCATCAGGTCCTACTAACTCATCTCCGTTATTAATAGTATCTCCATCACAATCTGCAGAACTCCATGTTGAATTTGAATCGTCATACAAAGTATAAAATTCATTCTGAACAGGTAAACATGGATCATTTTTTGAATCACCACTTACGTCATTAATATCTTCCTGAATATCACTTATTCCATCTCCATCAGTATCAGGACCATTTTCTCCATAAGGATCAGTATTGTCATCCTCAGTAGCTATATCTCCATCAGGACCATTTAATTCCTCCTCGTTAGTTATCGAGTCACCATCACAATCCCCAGACAACCAAATTGGATTAGTAACATCATACCCTTCATAACCTTGTGGCATAATTGGTGAACAAACATCTTCAGGATCAAAACCTAACTCTAATTCAATTTCATCTAATAACCCATCTCCATCAGTATCAATATTTGATGGCGGAGTAGCTGAACTAGAGAACGAGTTTAACCCTGTAAAATTAAATTCACCTGAAATCAATTTATTTACTTCATCTATTCTTAGTGTAATAGTACCACTTTCAATTGTTGGGTCAGCTTCAAAAACACCAGGGAAATTACCTGGTTCTGTATATACGGCTGTATTAAGTGTAGTAGAACCAAAAGTATACGTGCCAGTTTCAGTTGTTTGTAAAACAAATTCTAATGATTCACCTCTAGCTCCTTTACCTGCAGAAATTTTAGTTTCATTAGGACTAATTGATGCAATTGTTCTATCAGAAACCCATTTAGATGAAGATTCATCTATCACCATGTTTAAATTACTTAAAGTTGTAGCTTGAGAAACTGTAATAATTTCTGACTCAAAATTAGTTACATTTGTGTTATAAATAGCCGCATATTCATTATCAATAGTTAATGGCCCTAATTCATATGGATTTGTAATGTTATTTGGAGCACTATTAGCAGGTATACGAAGTGTTATTGCTTCGTTTGCTTGTTTTCCAGTTATTAAAATTGAAGATTTTGATTCACCTGTATTTGGATCAATATAAGACTCTAATTTTGCTGTTACAACATCTACAACAAAATCCTCTCCATTAACTTTAGCTGTAAATGTACCGGCAGACTCCTCAGGGATTTCAATTCCAGGTTCATACAAAGAACCGTCTAATTCTGCAGGATCTTCAGCACTACAAGCCAATAGAAACAATGAGAGGAAAAATAGTTTGAAAATTGTATTTGTTGTTTTCATTTGAATATATATTTTTAAATCCAATTTAATGGAAGATTATTTATATGAATATTTCTAATAGAATATTAATTTTTATATTCTATTAAGAAAATTTATTAATAGCTTACATTAAAAGCTCCCTCTGTTATTTCAAATTGAGATGCTGTATTACCCGAAAGTGTTGCTATAAAATTAAAGGTACCATTTATAGTTTTTGCAGAAATATCATGTGCAATAATTGTTATTGAACCTGAATTTGCTCTAGCCAAAATATTATTCGCACTATCAGAAAAGATACCTTTATAGGTATCATTATCAGCAACAATTTCATAAGTTCCAGCTGGAATATCTGTAGGAAGACCTATAGTAATTTTTTTCAATTGAGTATCTGTTCCTCTAACCCATAACATACTATTAAGAAGATATGACTCAGGCTCTACATCTGAAAATTCAACTCCATCAACATTTGCAAAAAAAGGAGAAACTACTGTATCAGTATTGTCACTATTATCGTCCGTATCCTCAGCAGAATCTGAAGGGATACCAGATTCATCTACAAAAGTTCCGGTAAGTGGTTCGTTATCACATGAAATAAATGTGAAAACGACAACAAACAATAGTAAAAAGGTAGATTTTATGGAGTTCATGTTATATTTTTTTGAATATTTCACAAACATAAAGAAAATTATTTAATTTTCTCAGGAACTTTAAAAAGAAGTATGAGACCTATTAAAAAGAACACTACTAAAAATAGAATTGCATTACGCATAGACCCCGTTATTACTTCAACAGATGCAAAAATAACCATACCGATTACAATTCCTATTTTTTCAGAAACGTCATAAAAACTAAAGTAAGAAGTCGTGTCTTTTGTATCAGGTAAAAATTTTGCATAAGTAGAACGTGATAAAGATTGAATTCCCCCCATAACAAGTCCAACTACTGCAGCAGTTACAAAGAACTGATAAGGTGAAATAACAAAATAAGCAAAAACACATATACCAACCCATATAAAATTTATAATAATGAGTGTTTTAATATTCCCGATGTTATTTGATATATAAGCCGTTAAATAAGCTCCTAAAACAGCTATTAATTGTATAATTAAGATACTAATTATTAAACCCATAGTTTTATCAATACCGTTTTCTTCCCAAGCTATTTCATTCTCACCAAAAAAAGACGCTACCAACATAACAGTTTGAACAGCCATACTATAGATAAAAAAAGCAAAAAGATACTTTTGTAATCTTATTTGACTTTGTAACTCAGACCATACATTTTGCAATTCTTTAATGCCATTCCATAGAACATCTTTTGTTACTTTTTTTGAATTTGTAAAATCTGGAAGGTATTTATAGGTATAATGGCTAAACCCAAACCACCATAATCCGACTAAAACAAAAGAATAACGCATCATTTGTAAAGCATTTTCTTCTGGAACGGAAAGTATCATTGCAAGATTAATTAACAATAACAAAACACTACCTATATAGCCCAATGAATATCCTTTTGCGCTTATTGCATCTTGTTGCTCTTTAAAAGCGATATCAGGTAAATAAGAATTATAGAAAACTAAACTCCCCCAAAAACCTACCAAGGCGGTTACATATAGCATTAAACTTATGAATAAGTTTTGTATTGAAAAAAAATAAAGTCCCATACATGAAAAAGCACCTATATAACAAAATACCCTTAAAAATATTTTTTTATTTCCTTTATAATCGGCTACACCAGATAATATTGGAGAAATAATGGAGACCATTAAAAAACCTATAGCAGTTACGTAAGTCATTAATGCAGTATGAGAAAGTTCTATACCTAACACTGAAATTTTATCAATATCCTGGCTTTCTAAATAAGCACCCATGAATAAAGGGAAAATTGAAGAAACTATAGTTAAACTGTACACAGAGTTTGCCCAATCATAAAAAGCCCAAGCATTGAGTATTTTTTTATCTCCTTTTTTAAAATCTTTCATTATTATTATTTTTAGATATTAGCTATTCAAAAATGATAAGCTTCAAAACAAAATATTTACAGTTTACTTAATTTTATTACCAATAGGTCTGAAGGAAGAAATACCAAACTTTTTTGCTTCAGATTTAGCAAATGGAACTAGTTTTTTTAAATTCTCAATTCTTGAATCATTAGACGGGTGTGTGCTTAAAATTTCTGAAGGCTCTCCTGCCCCACTGTTCTTCTTCATTCGTTCCCATAAACGAGGAGCTTCTTCAGGATTATATCCTGCAATAGCCATAAGAACTAATCCTATTTTATCAGCTTCTGTTTCATGACTTCTACTAAAAGGGAGCATTGCTCCAACCTGACTTCCCATTCCGTATGCCTGCATAATTAATTGTTGACTTTGAGAACTTGCACCACCAATTTGAGTACCAATAGCAATTGCAGTCCCTGCTGCTTGTTGTAATTTTCCAGCGGTCATTCGTTGTCCTCCATGATTCGCTAATGCATGAGCCACTTCATGCCCCATAATAGTTGCAACAGCTGTTTCATTTTCAGCAATTGGCAAAATACCTGTGTAAAAAACAATTTTTCCACCAGGCATACACCAAGCATTTACTGTTTTATCATCTACTAAATTATACTCCCATTTATAATCTTTCAAATATCCTTCATATCCATTTACACTTAACCAACGTTCTGAAGCCATTTTTATTCTTTGTCCAACCTCAGTGATCATTTTTGAATTTTGAGTTCCAACAATTACTTTATTTTCATTTAAAAAATCATCATATTGTTTGAAAGCCATTGGAAACAATTCATCGTTACCGTACATATTCATAGTTTTTTTACCTGTAAATGGATTTGTTTTACATGAAGATGCAAACAAAGACAACAATAAAAACAATACAAGATTTTTAAAATTCATAATTATATATTTTTCATCAAATATAGAAACTATTAAAAAAGCCTTATCAATTTTCATAATATTTAAGTAAATTAATTACTTTAATTATTTGTAAGTTGTACTATGTTTTATCGTCAAAAAAAATAAAAAATGTTAAAGAATACATTAATAGTAATTGCAATAATTTCTCTAATTAGTTGTCAATCAAATGCACAGGAATCTAATACTGATTTTAAAATTAAAAAAACTAATCTGGAGTGGAAAAAAGAGCTTAACGAAATAGAATATTATGTTTTGAGAGAGCAAGGCACAGAAAGAGCTTTTTCAGGCGAATATGATAAATTTTATAAAAAAGGTATCTATAAATGTAAAGCATGTAACACTCCATTATTTAAATCAGAAAATAAATATGATTCAAAATCGGGTTGGCCGTCTTTTGATATGGCCATGAAAAATATGGTAGGTTATGACATTGACAAAGGTTTGGGGTATACTAGAACAGAAATACACTGTAATTTATGCGGCGGACATTTAGGTCATGTTTTTAATGATGGACCTAAAAACACTACTGGGAAAAGATACTGTGTGAATTCTGTTTCATTACAATTTGAATCTACAACAAAATAAATTTAAAATTTTTATTAAACTATTACACGTAAATAATGTCATATATATAATCAATATTGAAGAAGTTATGAGAAATTTAAATATATCTTAATTCTATTTTAAATTTAGACCTTTTATCATCGTGTGTTATTCATACTAAAAAGAAGTTCGGAAAAGAAAAATGTTAAAGTTGTTTCTGCAAAATCAAAAGTTATTTTTATTAATGGAAAAAAATATTAAAAATGGAATAATAAATGTCATAGAAAAACTAAAAAAGGTTTTGTTTTAGTTTGTTTGTATTAATAGGTTTATAAATGACGCTATATTAATTTTTAGGGCCATATTTTTTTAAGTCATTGCTTAAAAAATACAATTTCATTTTGTAAATTCGTCCAATTAATTTTCTGACTAAAAAAATTCATTATAATGAGTAAATATGATATTATAGTTCTTGGTACTGGACCAGGTGGTTACGTTACTGCTATTAGAGCATCACAATTAGGTTTTAAAACAGCAGTTATTGAAAAAGAAAGTCTTGGAGGAATTTGCTTAAACTGGGGATGTATTCCTACTAAGGCATTATTAAAATCTGCTCAAGTTTTTGAATATTTAAAACATGCTGAAGACTACGGTTTATCTGTTGAAAATCCTGAAAAAGACTTTACTAAAGTTGTAAAACGAAGTAGAGACGTTGCTGAAGGAATGAGTAACGGAATTAAGTTTTTAATGAAGAAGAATAAAATTGATGTTATTGATGGATTCGGAAAAATTAAAGCAGGCAAGAAAATTGATGTAACAAGTCAAGACGGAACAGTTACCGAATATAGTGCAGATCATGTTATTATTGCTACTGGTGCTCGCTCTAGAGAATTACCAGCACTTAAACAAGATGGTGAAAAAGTAATTGGTTATAGAAAAGCAATGACCTTACCAAAGCAACCTAAAAAAATTGTTATTGTTGGTTCTGGTGCTATTGGAGTTGAATTTGCATATTTTTATAATTCTATGGGTACAGAAGTTACTGTTGTAGAATATTTACCAAGAATTGTTCCTGTTGAAGACGCAGCTGTATCAAAACAGTTAGAAAAATCTTTTAAGAAATCTGGTATAAAAGTAATGACTTCTTCAGAAGTTACTGCTGTTGACACTTCTGGTGATGGTATAAAAGCCACAATAAAAACTAAAAAAGGGGAACAAATTTTAGAAGCAGATGTATTATTATCTGCTGTTGGAATTAAAACTAATATAGAAAACATCGGTTTAGAAGATGTTGGAATTGTAGTTGATAGAGATAAAATATTGGTAAATGATTATTACCAAACTAATATACCGGGATATTATGCCATTGGTGATGTTACTCCTGGACCAGCTTTAGCACACGTTGCTTCAGCAGAAGGAATATTATGTGTTGAGAAAATTGCAGGTCAACATGTTGAACCTATTGATTATGGAAATATTCCAGGTTGTACGTATTGTTCTCCTGAAATAGCAAGTGTAGGAATGACTGAAGCACAAGCTAAAGATGCCGGTTATGATATTAAAGTTGGTAACTTCCCTTTCTCTGCTTCCGGAAAAGCAAGTGCTGCAGGAACTAAAGAAGGTTTTGTTAAGGTAATTTTTGATGCTAAATATGGTGAATGGTTAGGTTGCCATATGATAGGTGCTGGCGTAACGGATATGATTGCAGAAGCAGTATTAGGTAGAAAACTTGAAACTACTGGTCATGAAGTATTGAAAACAATTCACCCACACCCAACTATGAGTGAAGCAGTTATGGAAGCTGTTGCTGATGCTTATGATGAAGTAATTCATTTATAATAAATATCATTATTACATAAAAAAAGCGTTTTGAATTAATTCAAAACGCTTTTTTAGTTACTTATAGTTAGTAATTTTATTTTATAAAACTTAACAAAGCCAATTCATAACTCTGCAATCCAAAACCTGTAATAACACCTTTTGCATTTGGAGCTAAAAATGACTTTTGACGAAAACTTTCTCTTGCATATGTGTTAGATATATGCACTTCAATAACAGGAGTTGTAATTCCAGCAACGGCATCTGCGATACCTATAGAAGTATGTGTGTATGCAGCAGCATTCATAATAATACCATCATATGAAAATCCAACTTCTTGAATTTTATCAATCAACTCCCCTTCTACATTTGACTGGTAATGCTCTAATTTTAACTGGGGGTGCTTTGTAGTTAATTGATCAAAAAAATCTTGAAAAGACAAATCACCATAAATATTCGTTTCTCTTTTTCCTAATAAATTCAAATTAGGCCCGTTTATAATGATAATTTTCATTTTGTATAGTTTAACATTTATCAAAGTTAATTATAATAAACTAAGTAAAAATATAATAGTTAATTAAATGTTAATAACATGCTATTAAAAAATTCATTTTTTCACTAGAATATTCATAAATTTATTTTTTAACCAATTAAATTAAATGATTATGAAAAAATTATTATTATCAGCTTTAGCAGTATGCGCTTTTACTTTTTCAAATGCACAAGAAGACACAGTAGATCAAGTTAAAGATTTTTTAATGAGTAGACCAACTACAAACTTAAAAGGGCAAAAAATTGTTGGAGGAGCAATTGGATATGAAAAAGAAGAATTAGATGGTAGTGAAACTACTAAATTTGATATAGCTCCTAAATTAGGTTATTTTTTAGAAGATGATTTAGAAATTGGTGCCTCTGTTGGATATAGCTATACTAAAAAAGATGGAGCCAAAAAAGATGGTTTTGGAGTAATTCCTTATGCAAGAAAATACTGGTTGCCAGAAGCACGTTTTATGCCTTTTGCTCAAGGAGATGTTAGATTAGGATGGATTGATAACGGTGGAGGATCTAATTTTGAATGGGGAGTTAATTTCAGACCAGGTTTTATGTACCGTTTTTCTAAAAGAGTTGCTTTTGACACAACTGTTGGTAGAATTGGGTATAACGATAACGTAGGTGATGATAATAGTGACTTTGCCATCAGATTTGAATTATCAGAAATTAAATTAGGAGTTTTAATCTTCTTCTAAACTCAAACAAATACTTTTTAAAAAAGCTCATGGATATATTCATGAGCTTTTTTTATTGTAAAAAAAAGGGTTTATAACAACTATTATAAAATTAAAAAACAGACTCATTTATTTTATATTTATCAATATAAAACAAAACTACAATACTCACAATCAACACTTTATAAGTTGATGTAAAAAATAAACAATAAAACACTTTGTCAGATAATAAAAACCACTAGATTTGCAAGCTAATTAATTTAAAAAAAATAAAATGAAAAAATTATTACTATCCGCTTTAGCAGTATGTGCA
>CAWVSR010000011.1:0-15985 GCA_963932865.1 uncultured Kordia sp.
AAAGCAGCATTAGAAAATGGAGATATAGCATTATCACGTTACAAAAGTTATGTGCAAATGGTTGAAGGTGATGAAGAACATTATCGTGTAGATGACTATAAAAAGGAATAATAATTTACGGTAATTTTTAATATTATGCGTGCAGTTATTCAGAGAGTTTTAGAAACTTCTGTAAAGGTTGAAGGTGAAATTATAGCAAGTATAAATAAAGGCTTGCTTGTTTTTGTTGGTGTAGAAAACACAGATACTCAAGAGGATATTATATGGTTGTCAGCTAAAATTGCAAAAATGAGAATCTTTTCTGATGAAAATGGTTTAATGAACAAATCCGTTATTGATACTCAAGGTGAAATAGTTTTAGTAAGTCAATTTACTTTATTTGCAAATACAAAAAAAGGAAATCGTCCTGGCTTTACAGATTCTGCAAAACCGAAAATAGCAATCCCAATTTATAAAGATTTAATAAAACAGTTAGAAGTGGATTTAGGGAAATCAATACAAAAAGGAGAGTTTGGAGCTGATATGAAAATATCATTAATCAATGATGGTCCTGTAACGATTTGTATAGATACTAAAAATAGATAATAACAATAATTCTTAACTATTAATTTAAAACTCATTTATGGATATTAAAAACGCACAGTTAGAAGTTGATAATTGGATTAAAAACCACGGTGTTCGTTATTTTAATGAATTAACTAATATGGCGCAACTTACAGAGGAAGTAGGTGAGGTGGCTAGAATAATTGCTAGGCGATATGGTGAGCAAAGTGAAAAAGAATCTGACAAAAACAAAGATTTAGGAGAGGAATTAGCAGATGTAATGTTTGTAGTTTTATGCTTAGCAAATCAAACAGGTATTGATTTGCAAAAAGCTTTTGATAAAAAGTTAGATATCAAAACAAAACGCGATCACGATAGGCATCATAATAATGAAAAGCTAAAGTAATGAATGAGAAATTTTCAAACACATCATTAAAAAAATTAGGATTAAGGTTTTCTATAGTCTTTTTTATTGTAGCAGTACTAATAAAAGTTTTTTTAAGTTTTATTACCAAAGATTTTTCAACCTACATTAAAACTACAGAATTTAGAAACTATATTTTAATATTAGTCATATTCTCTTTTGTTTATGGATTCTTGATGGCTCATTTTCAACTTAAAAAGAATAAAAAAAAGTAATGAATTTAGAACTGTTAAAATCAAAATTAAACTCTCACAAATTAATCGATATTACTGGTTCTAAATCTGAATCTAATAGATTATTGGTATTACAACAAATATTTGAGGGTTTAGAAATTAATAACCTTTCCAATTCAGATGATACTCAAGTACTACAAAAAGCCCTAAGTTCTTCATCAAATAGTATTGATGTTCATCATGCAGGAACAGCTATGCGTTTTTTGACAGCTTATTTTTCTGTACAAGAAAATAGAGAAGTAATACTTACAGGTTCTGATAGGATGAAAGATCGCCCTATTGGAGTATTGGTAGACGCATTAAGGTTTTTAGGAGCTGATATTAGCTACGAAGGAAAAGATGGTTTTCCTCCTTTACGTATTAAAGGTGGGCAACTTATTAAATCAGAAGTTAGCCTAAAAGCAAATGTTTCTAGTCAATATATATCAGCATTATTGCTAATAGCAAGTATACTGAAAAATGGATTAAAACTATCCTTGAAAGGAGAAATCACCTCTACTCCATATATTAAAATGACCTTAAATTTATTAAATGAAATTGGGGTTAAATCCTCATTTAATAAAAATATAATTAAAGTATATCCAAGTAAAATTTCGAGCTTAAAAAGAAACGTAATAACTGTTGAGTCTGATTGGAGTTCTGCTTCTTATTTTTACAGTCTAGTTGCATTATCTGAAATAGGAACAACGATATCACTTACCTCTTTCAAAGAAACTTCTTTACAAGGTGATATTGCATTAGTGAAAATTTACAGTGCGTTTGGTGTCGAAACTATTTTTGAAGAGAATACAATTCACATTAAAAAAGTTTCAGAAAACAAAAAACATAAAGTATTTAACTTAAAAGACACTCCTGATATTGCTCAGACTATTGCAGTTACTTCTTTTGGATTAGGAGTAACATGTGATTTATATGGTTTACACACACTAAAAATAAAAGAAACAGATCGTTTAGAAGCCTTAAAATTTGAATTAGAAAAACTAGGAGGTGAAGTTGAAGTAACTAAAGATTCATTTCGTCTAAAAGATGCCACAAAAATTAATAATAATATAAAAATTGATACATATCAAGATCATAGAATGGCAATGGCTTTTGCGCCCTTAGCATTAAAAACAAACATAAAAATAAATGAAGCTGAGGTTGTATCTAAATCATTTCCGTCTTTTTGGACAGATTTACAGTCTCTAGGTATTATAATAAATAAAATATAATTGCTCATTTACTTGACAACCCCTATATTGAGATTGTATATTAGCAAACTAATTAAATAAGCACATGAAATTATCACAATTCGAGTTTGAACTTCCTGAAGAATTATTGTCAGAACATCCTGCAGAAAATAGAGATGAGTCTCGTTTAATGGTTTTAAACAGAAAAGAACAAACAATAGAACATAAGCATTTTAAAGACTTGATCAATTATTTTGATGAAGATGATGTAATGGTTTTAAATAATACGAAGGTGTTTCCTGCTCGTTTATTTGGGAATAAAGAAAAAACAGGGGCAAGGATAGAAGTGTTTTTGTTAAGAGAATTAAGTAAAGAACAACGCTTGTGGGATGTGTTGGTTGATCCAGCAAGAAAAATAAGAATTGGAAATAAATTATATTTTGGAGATGACGAAAGTTTAGTTGCTGAAGTTATTGATAATACAACATCAAGAGGAAGAACATTAAGATTCTTATATGATGGAGGTTATGAAGAGTTTAGAGAAAAACTAAATGCGTTAGGAGTTACTCCTTTGCCAAAATACATTAAAAGAGAAGTAGAACCAGAAGATAAAGATAGATATCAAACTATTTATGCAAAACATGAAGGAGCGGTTGCTGCACCTACTGCAGGACTTCACTTTTCTAAACATTTACTAAAACGTTTAGAAATTAAGGGCGTTAATTTTGCTGAAGTAACATTACATATTGGGTTAGGAACATTTAATCCTGTTGAGGTTGAAGATTTATCTAAGCATAAAATGGATTCCGAAGAGATGACAATCGAGGATGATGCTGTAGCAACAATCAACGGAGCAAAAACAAGAAAGAAAAGAGTTTGTGCTGTTGGTACTACTGTAATGAGAGCTTTAGAAAGTGCTGTTTCTTCTAATAGAACACTAAATACGTTTGATGGTTGGACAAACAAATACATACACCCTCCTCATGAGTTTAGCATTGCTAATTGTATGATTACTAATTTTCATACACCAAAATCAACTTTGTTGATGATGGTTGCTGCTTTTGCGGATTATGATTTTGTAATGAAAGCATATGATGAAGCTATTAAGGAAAAGTATAATTTTTACTCTTATGGTGACGCAATGTTAATCATATAAGTTTAAGATTAAAACTATTAAAAAAGGATTCATTCGCAGAATGAATCCTTTTTTGTTTATTCTTATTACTTTTGCACTAATTATGAGTACTACTAAAAAAGACATTAGAAAATTATCAAAAGAAGATTTACGTACGTTTTTTACAGAAAATGGTGATAAAGCTTTTAGAGGGAACCAAGTATATGAGTGGCTTTGGGGAAAGGGAGCTCATGTTTTTGATGACATGACTAACTTGTCAATAACTACTAGAGAAATGTTAGAGGCAAATTTTGTAATCAACCATATTTCAGTAGATGAAATGCAACGAAGTGAAGATGGTACCATAAAAAATGCAGTAAAACTTCATGATGGTTTAATTGTCGAATCTGTTTTAATTCCCACAGCTACCAGAACAACAGCATGTGTATCTAGTCAAGTAGGATGTAGTTTAGATTGTCAGTTTTGTGCCACTGCTCGTTTAAAACGAATGCGTAACTTAAATCCTGATGAAATTTATGATCAGGTATTGGCTATTGATAAAGAAAGTAAATTATATTTTAATAGGCCATTATCGAATATAGTTTTTATGGGAATGGGTGAGCCTCTCATGAATTATAAAAATGTTATCAAAGCAATAGATATGATTACTTCTCCTGAAGGATTGGGCATGTCTCCAAGGCGAATTATAGTTTCTACATCAGGAGTACCAAAGATGATTAAAAAAATGGCTGATGATGAAGTAAAGTTTAAGTTAGCAGTTTCTTTACACTCGGCAATCGATGAAGTTCGTACCAAAATAATGCCTTTTAACGAAACATTTCCGTTAGAAGATTTAAGAGAAGCCTTAGCATATTGGTATGCTAAAACAAAAAGTAGAATTTCTTATGAATATATAGTTTGGAAAGGTATTAACGATACACAAGAAGCTATAACTGCATTGTTGAAATTTTGTAGTTATGTGCCTTGTAAAGTAAATATTATAGAATATAACCCAATTGATGATGGTATTTTTCAACAAGCTGATAGAAGCATGGTTGACTCTTACTTACATCAACTAGAAAAAAACGGAATCCCTGCTACTGTTCGAAGATCAAGAGGAAAAGATATTGATGCAGCTTGTGGACAATTAGCAAATAAATCATAACTTTTATTACAATGACGAAATCTAATGAAGCGGTAAATGCCGAAGTGAGTAATGAAGACATTGAAAAATGTATAGCTATTTTAGAAAAGTTATCTGAAAATACTAATCAGGTTTTTGATTTGCCTGAAGAAAAGAGAATTGCTTTAATGAAGGCTGCGGGAATGCTCTCTAGACCTAATAGAGATAAATTTCAGCAAAGAAGGAAAGATGCTAAAAAAGCTAGAAAGCGCAAAATGATTGAGCGTGATAAGCATGTGCGTAAACAAACAGGAATACGAAGCGCTCGAGAAGCAACCGTTTTTATAGCACCAACACTTTTAGAAGAACCTGAGAAGGAAGTAGGGGAATTAGAATCGCCAAGAAATTGTTATGTATGTAAAACAGTGTATACTAAAATGCATCACTTTTACGATACAATGTGTCCGGAATGTGCAGATTTTAATTATGCAAAACGTTTTCAGACAGCTGATTTAACAGGACAAGTGGCTGTAGTAACAGGTTCAAGATTAAAAATAGGATACCACATTGTATTAATATTATTACGATCAGGAGCTACAGTAGTAGCAACTACACGTTTTCCTGTAGACTCAGCTTTGCGTTACTCTAAAGAGCCGGACTTTTCAGAATGGGGACATCGTTTGAAAATACATGGTTTAGATTTACGACACATACCTAGTGTAGAAATTTTCTGTAATTTCATAGAGCAACAATATGATAGATTGGATATTCTAATCAATAATGCAGCACAAACAGTAAGAAGACCTGCCGGGTTTTACAAACATTTAATGAACAAGGAGGAAAAATCTTTCGAATCATTACCGTTATTTGCACAAAACTTATTGGCAGATCATAACGATTGTTTACAAGAGTTAGCAAATTTAACTACAAATGCTGCATCCGAAAAGAATAATACATTGCCGGTTTCTTGGCATGGTCCAGAACCAGGAATTGGTATTCGTTCGTCTGCAAAATTATCGCAGATTCCATATAGTTTTGACAATTCTTTACAAACGAGTGAGGTTTTTCCTGAAGGAGATTTAGATGCTGATTTACAACAAGTAGACTTGCGTAAAACTAATAGTTGGCGTTTAAAGCTTGGAGAAATAGAAACAACAGAAATGATCGAAGTTCAGTTAGTTAATGCTGTAGCTCCGTTTGTATTATGTAATCGTTTAGCTAAGCTAATGCGAAGTGAAAACACAGGTAAAAAGCATATTATAAATGTATCTGCTATGGAAGGGAAATTTCATAGATTTTATAAAGAAGACCGCCACCCGCATACCAATATGGCTAAAGCAGCACTTAATATGATGACGCATACTTCTGCATTAGATTTTGCAAAAGATGGTGTTTTTATGAATGCTGTAGATACTGGATGGGTGACTGATGAAGATCCAGCAGAATTATCGAAGCATAAAGTGGAAGTGCACGATTTTCAACCTCCCCTAGATATTGTTGATGGTGCTGCAAGAGTTTTAGATCCTTTAATTGATGGTATAAATACCGGAAAGCATTGGTGTGGTAAATTCTTAAAAGACTACAATCCCATAGATTGGTAAATTTTAATTCAATTCATAAAAAACCTTTACTTTTAATAGTAAAGGTTTTTTATGAATTGAATTAAGTTGAAATTTTATAAATTATAAATAAATCGTGCGGTTATAAAACGAGGTTGGATATAATAATTTGTTACACTTGTAGAAATATTACTATTACTAGAGTTTGTTTGTGTTCTAGTATCTAGTATATTACTAGCTTTGAGCTCAAACTCCCATTTACTGTCTTTATCTTTTCGGTAAGCTAAAGATGCATCCCAAAACTCAAAGTCATTTAGAGTATTAAACTCGTCACTAAAGTCATTATAAGTATATTCTGTTTTAAAAGTAAATGTTTTCCAAATCAATGCATCAAAGTTTATTGATGGTGACTTTGTATAAAACTTAGACCTTGTAGCTCCTTGGTCATTATCTTGTATGGTGTACCTGTAACTTAATTCAACATTTGGAGCTTTTTTGAAATTAGTTCTTAGTTGCGCTCTATATGTTTGTGTATAATTTTCATATTCAGTAGGTGTTAATCCAAGAAAGTTGGTGTTTTTAGAATAATTAAAATTACCTCTAAGTGTAGCTCTTAACTTCCCAAAAGTTCTTTGAAACCTTCCTCCAGCACTAAGACTTTCGTCATCAAAATCAGAGTTGTAAGGGGAACTTGTTCTAATAACGCTACCAGGAGCAGAAACTAAAACACTTCTAATGCCATTAATGTTTTTATTGTAATTAATATTTGCAAAAACATTGGTGTAATTAAACATATTAAAGCTGTAATAGGTAGCACTTATGTTGTGTGATAATGAGCTTTCAAGTAAAGGCTCTCCAGATGAAAATGAATTATAATTATTCATAACAACCCCCCTTGCTAATTGGGTGACATCTGTAAAGTTTGTTCTCATACTATAATTAATATTGATATTTTCAGATTTTTTTAGTTGAATTCGAGTATTAAAATCAGGGAGTAATCTAAAGAAATTATCAGTATAAGAAGTTCCGAATTGAGTGTTTTTTGCGTGATATGCGTGAGCAGATACTCCGGGTGTAAATGTGAATTTTCCAGTAATAAATCTATAATGTAGACCTATATAAGTATCATTAAAAATATATTTAGTTTTGTTTTCAGTAGAATTTCCACTTGTTGGATTTGGTGTAAAAGTATCTCCATTATCTAGTAGCTGAAAAAGATCAGTGTTAAACTTTTGAAAACTATAAAGATTTCCTAATGTAATATTTATATTACTCTTGTCATTAATGATATTCCAGTAATCAAGCTTTGCATCGATTTGGTTGGATTTTACTTTTTTATCTTGATTAATATCATAATTACTTTGGAGTTGACTAAGTCCAAGACTTGATGCTGTGTCATCATAAGAATCATCTGAATTGCTAGGATTATTTTCTAATATAGCATTATAAAACGGATCCTCGTTTTGTATTAAGTTTTGAACTTCTAATGAAAAAATATTAGTGTCGTTTAAGGTGTAATAATAATTTAAATTTTGATTAATACTATAAGGGCTTGAATTTTCGTCTTGATCAATCCCTCCTAATACAGATGATAAAGTATTTTGTTCCTGTGATTCTTTAGACATTCTTCCTAAGACATCATAATCTAATTGATTATTTGAGTTAGGTTTATATTTAGCACTTAGTTTTAGCATTGCTAAGTCACTTTTTTGAGAGGTGTTGTTTTCAGTTTTTTCAGTAGTTGGTACTACGGGTATGTCTGGTGTATTTGGGTCGTTATCATCATCTGTAAATAGTGGGCTAGTGTATTCTAAAGTATTGTTTTCTTGCAATTCATTTCTACTACTTGAAAATATTCCAAATCCACTAATATCGAGTTTTTTATTTGGTGAAAAACTAAAATTAGCAGCTCCAAATTTGGTGTTGATTTCTTTGGCTCTATTATTTTGAAGTGTTAAAAAACCTAAGTCATTATTTCCAAGACTAATGTTGGTACCACTTTCTCTACTTGGATTTCTAAAACCTCCTGTAAAATTAAAGTAGTCACGTCTAGTAAAAGCTACTTCTCCTATGTTATTCAAATCACCAATAAAATTGATGCTATACTCAGGGTTGTAATAAAATAATTTAGGTTGAGCTAAATATAATCCATCCTCGCTAGCAACTCCTGCTCCAGCAGTTACTGTACCAAACCAAAAACTTTTTTTCCCTTCTTTTAGTTTAATATTTAATGCAATATTATCTTGGTTGTTTTTTACACCACTTAGTTGCCCTACTTCAGAATAATTTTTTAAAACTTCAATTTTGTCAACAGCATTTGCAGGAATATTTTTTGTAGCTAATTTAGAGTCTCCATCAAAAAAATCTTTTCCTTCAACCATTACTTTTCCAACTACTTTTCCTTCCACTTCTATCTGTCCGTCATCATTTATGTCTACACCAGGAAGTTTTTCAAGTACATCTTCAAGTTTTCTCTCTGTTCCATCTTTAAAAGAGTCTGCGTTATAAACTAATGTGTCACCTTTAATTGATACAGGCATCTCATAAGTTAGTTCAATTTCATCTAAAGAATTATCTTCAACTAAATTAAAGTTTTTAGAAACATTACTTTCTTTTGTTTGTATAATCTCCTCGGAACTTTTCATACCAATATAACTTACTTGAACTTTGTAAGCTGTATTTTTTTTCAGATTAAGTTTGTAAACCCCTTTGTCGTTAGTGATTCCATAGGAGTCAAGTGTTTTTGTAACTTCATTAATAGCAATTACATTAGCAAGTTCAAGAGGAGTACCTATACTATCTTTAACAGTTCCTTCAAGTTTTATTTGCCCAAAGCTATAACAGCATGATAGTATGAGTAATGCAGTAATTATTTTGTTCATAGTAGTTTATTTAATTATATCTTTTAAAATGTGACTAAAAATTGTTTATCTTCCTCTACCATTTCCTCTTCTTCCACCATACATCTCTCTCATTTCTTCCATTTTTTTCTTAACAATTTCATTATATTCTTTTCGTGAAACTTCTTTACCTTTTGCAGGTGCTTTTATTTCTTTTTTTTCAGTAGGATTTAATACTATTTTAGTACATAAAATAGTTGTTTTGTCGGCATTAATTTCTAAGATTAATCCTGGTAATCCATAATATTCTCCAGGTCCTTGGCTTACTGGGATTTGCATAGTATACCATGCAGTTACAATAGTTTCTTTTGGAACTTCTATATTGTTTGGTGATTTTTCATCAGTTTTTAAAGTGTCTTTTACTTTTTCATTATTAGATTTAGGTTTTCTTCTACGCATACTTCTCCAATCCAAATCATCAACCTTTTTGATTGCTGTAGCTTTAAAACACATATACTGTCCTATCTGTTTTGTTTCGCTCTCCATTTTCCACAATAATTTAGGCAACGAATCTTTAATTAAAAACTGTTTACCAAAAAATTCTTGACTTTGTAAAATTAATTGTTCTTTAATATTTTTATACTGTTTCCCGGGTGTAAAACTACTCATCATGCCTCCCCATCTTCCAGCTCCTTGTCCTGGTGCAGAAAGCTTTTCTTCTTCTTTATAAACTGACGCAGTTTTATTAAACGACAATTCATATGTTTTTTCAAACATGCCTTTCATTCTTTCTGCAATCATTTTTTTTCGTTCAGGGGACATTTTATCACCACCCCATTGATCCATGTTAACAGATGTTTTTGATTGATAAGTTGCTTGACCTTGAAAATCTTGTGCAAATATCAATGACGAAAACAGTACTAAAAAAGAGTGTAAAATTACTTTCATTTTTCTTTATTTTATTTAAGAATATATTAATATGACGAAGTTTATAGTTTTTTGTTACATGCTTAGATTAATATGTTTAATAAAGGTTTAATTTAAACGGATAATTTATATTGTTTTCATTGCTATTACTAGGTTTTTTAGTTATTATATTACAAGGTTAAAGTTTTGTTAATGAAATTATATTTTACCTTAATTTATTTAACTAAATTTAATTATAATATTAGAATTCAAATAAATATAATATTAATGAAAAACTATTTGTACGTACTGTTTCTCTTTTTTATAATTAATCTAAGCGCTCAAGAAGGTAATCGACTAAAGCTGGTAAAACAAGTAGATTTATCAGTAGATAAATTTCTAGGTGTAAATGTATATGACGAATTATTTTATATAAATAAAGATATTTTGTTTAAGCAAACAAAATCAGAGAAACTTTCTTATCAAAACAATTTATATGGTAATTTAAATAATGTTGATATCATTAATTATTTAGAAACCACTTTGTTTTACAAAGATTTTAATACAGTAATTCAGTTAGATAGATGGTTAGGAGAGTTTAATAAAGTGGACTTTATTCAATCCAATATATTTAGTTCAATTCAGCGTGTCTCAATTGCAAGTAACAATCGATTATGGGTTTTTAATGATGACACACTGCAGCTTCAAATATATAGCCCCAAGCTTGATATTGTAGTAGCGTCAAGTCAGCCCGTTCAGGATAAAATAATTGATTGTTACAGTAATTATAATTTTTATTGGATTTTAACTGAAACAAAATTATTGCAATACAACATCTATGGAAATGAATTAAATTCCTATAATTTAGAGGGGTTTGATGCTTTCACACATTTCAAGAACTCTTTTATTTTAAAAAAATTAAATCAATTATATTTTTTCTCAGAAAAAGAAAAAGTACCCGAATTATTAACTCTTCCTAAATTAACTATTAAAGATTTTTCTGTAACAAATGAAACCTTGTATATTTACGATGGTAAAGAATTATATTCTTTTAAAATCAATCAGGAAAAAGAATAATATATGCACGTAGCAATTGCAGGAAATATTGGGGCTGGAAAAACAACTTTAACAGAATTGTTAGCTAAACATTATAATTGGGAGCCTCAGTATGAGGATGTTGTGGATAATCCTTATTTAGATGATTTTTATAATAAAATGGAGCGTTGGTCTTTTAATCTTCAGGTTTACTTTTTAAACTCTAGGTTTAGGCAAGTTTTACAAATTAGAAAAAGTGGTCAAAATACCATACAAGATAGAACGATTTATGAAGATGCTCATATTTTTGCTCCAAACCTACATTCTATGGGTTTGATGACTAATAGAGATTTTGAAAATTATAAATCATTGTTTGATTTAATGGAATCTCTTGTTCAAGGTCCTGATTTATTAATTTATTTGAGAAGTTCTATTCCTAATTTAGTGAAACAAATACATAAGCGTGGAAGAGAATATGAAAATAGCATCAGTATTGAATATCTAAGTAGGCTAAATGAGCGTTATGAAGCTTGGGTTCATGATTATAAAGGAAAAATATTAGTTGTTGATGTCGATGCTTTAAATTTTGTTGATGCCCCGGAAGATTTAGGAACAATTATACATAAAATAGATGCTGAAATAAATGGATTGTTTTAGGTTTACTTCATAAACAAAAACCCAACTAATTTAGTTGGGTTTTTGTTTGATATTTTTTCAAAAGTATTTATTATTAATGATTCAATTCTATTAGATGTGTTTTGTTTATTTAATTTCATTTTCTAACTCCTGAATGATTTTCAATAGGAATTGAATGCCCTACTAAAATAGTAGCAATTACAAGACCAATTAAACAAGTTAGTTTTATTAAAATATTCATTGAACGTACAGATGTGTCTTTAAATGGGTTTCCATCAGTATCACCTGTAATAGCAGCTTTATGTTCATCCGATCCTTTATAGGTAATAACTCCATTCTATATTCTACATTTAAAAACACTAAATCTCCTTCATCTTGTTTAATACCCCATGCTTTTTTATAAATATGTATATTAGGTTAATAATTGCAGTGGTATTTGGCAGGTATGTCATCATTGATTCGATATGTAAATGTATTTTTAATAAGTGATACTAAATATGTTAAAAATCAATGATATAAAAAAAGGCGACACTCGTTTTGAGTGTCGCCTTTTTCTATTATAATGAACTTAATTAAATGGTAAAGTTTCCTGTTGTTTTGTGTTCACTATTCTCATAGCGTTCAATACATTTATCTAAAATTTCATAAGCTTCTTTAGCATCTCCCCATCCACCAACATCAACTTGTTTCTTTTCAAGATCTTTATAAACTTGGAAAAAGTGAGTAATTTCTTTTACTAAATGTGGATTCATGTCCGATAAGTCATTCAAGTTATTCCAGATTGGATCAGAAACTGGTACGCATATAATTTTCTCGTCTGGACCTTTTTCATCTGCCATATGGAAAACACCAATTGGTTTAACTTCCATAACACACATAGGGAATGTTGGCTCAGTTCCTAACACTAATACATCTAACGGGTCACCATCTAATGCTAAAGTTTCAGGTATAAAACCGTAATCTGCAGGATACATCATAGAAGAGAATAGCATTCTGTCAAAACGTATTTTCCCTAATTCAAAATCATATTCGTATTTATTTCTGCTTCCTTTTGGAATTTCTATTAAAACATCAAATGTTCTCTTAAGTGCTGCATTCATAACTATTTTGTTTTTAATTTCACTTTTTAGTGTAAATCGGATTCAAAGATCTAATTAATAATATTATATTTTTTTACAGAATTTTAATAAAAAAAATCTATATAATAAACGGCGAATTTACATAAAATATTGGTAAAAAACTACTAAATATTTATTTTGAAAAAGTAACGTTCTTAAGCTGTTTTTACGATATTCTATTCATATTTTTATTAAAGGTTTATTGGCTATATTTGCAGCTAATATGAAAAAATATTTAATTGCTTTTTTATTATTGCATTATAGTTTCATTTCTCTATCTCAAGAAGGGACTAATAAAAATATTTATAATTTTGATGTAAATTATAGTTATGGGGTTATAGCAAATCATAATTCAGATATTTTACATTTAATTACTGGCCATCCCGAAAGTGTTTTGATTAGTTGGAATAAAAAAACTTTTGGTGTTAGAAAATGGGAACAAACATTTAATTATCCAGACATAGGGGTTTCTTTTTTATACCAAGATTTGAAAAACAAATATTTAGGGAAAAACTATTCTTTGTACGCGCATTATAATTTTTATCTTTTAAAGAGAAATGTCATGTTTAGGGTTGGTCAAGGTGTTGCTTATGCAACGAATCCTTACGATAGAGATTCAAACTTTAGAAATGTAGCTTTTGGAACTAGATTGTTAAGTAGTACATATGTAATGTTAAATTATAAAAAAGATCGTCTGTTTGGTTCTCGTTTTGGTGTGCAGGCAGGTTTGACTCTTAACCATTATTCTAATGCAAATATTAAATCGCCTAACACAAGTATTAATTCTGTATCCACTAATATAGGTGTTACTTATACATTAGATAGTAAGGATAACGAGGTTTATTATAAAAGCGATAAAGACACTTTGTCTTTGCGAGATAAGTTTCGCTATAATATTGCTTTTAGAGGAGGTGTGAATCAAGGCGATGTGATTGGAACTAAACAATATCCGTTTTATATAGCATCTTTTTATGTAGATAAAAAAATAGGAAGGATTAGTGCTTTACAAATGGGTACAGATGTGTTTTTTTCTAATTTTTTGAAAGAAGAAATTTACTATAATTCTATAGCTTACCCTGAAAACAATATTGATCCTAAAACAGATTACAAAAGAGTTGGAGTTTTTTTTGGTCATGAGTTGTTCATAAATAAATTATCTTTAATTACCCAATTAGGGTATTATGTATATTATCCGTATGAATTTGAAACTCGAATTTATGAGCGAATTGGATTTAAACGTTATTTTGGAAAAAAAATATTTGCATCCGCGACATTAAAAGCGCACGGTGCAGCAGCAGAAGCATTAGAGTTCGGAATTGGTATTAGATTATAATTTGATTAAATGAAAAACATATCATTACTTTTACTATTATTTATATTTATATCATGTGATAATGATAAAGGCAATGATTGTTTTCAGTCATCGGGATCGATAATTAGTAAAGATATTTTAGTTCCTGATTTTACAAAAATTAAAGTTAACAGAGATATAGAGTTAGTTTTAAAAGATGGGCCAATACAAAAGGTTTTAATTGAAACAGGTGAAAATTTATTGAATGATGTTAATGTTGAAGTTGTTAATTCACAATTAATTTTGACGGATAATAATACATGTAATTTTGTACGTGATTATAACATTACAAAAGTATATGTAACAGCTCCGAATATTGAAGAAATTAAAAGTTCCACACAGTTTAAGATTAGCTCTCAAGGTGTTTTAAGTTATCCGTTAATAAAAGTTTTGTCTGAGAATTTTAATGATTCTTCAATAATAGCGGTAGGTGAGGTTAATCTCAATTTAAATTCGCAAGAAGTAAGAGTTGTTGCTAATAACTTGACAAGTTTTATGTTTAGTGGAGTTACAGATGTTTTAAAGGTCAATTTTGCTGCCGGTGATGGTGTTTTTGACGGGGCTAATTTAATGGCAAATACTGTTAGTGTATATCATAGGGGGACCAATGATATAACAATTAATCCACAAGATGAACTATCGGGTAAGTTGGTAAGTACAGGGAATTTAATATCAGTAAATCAACCTCCAGAAGTTAATGTGAATGTTTTGTATACTGGAAACCTTATTTTTCAATAAAATTAATCATAAAAAAACCGCTTTTAAGCGGTTTTTTTATGATTAATTTAAATTTTGTTATCCTTTTATAACTCCTCTAGAAATTACAATTTTTTGTATTTCTGAAGTTCCTTCATAAATTTGAGTAATTTTTGCATCACGCATTAATCGTTCAACATGGTATTCTTTAACAAATCCATTTCCGCCGTGTATTTGAACAGCCTCAACAGTCTGTTCCATTGCAACTTTAGAAGCATATAGCTTTGCCATAGCGCTACTCATATCGTAATTATTGCCTTGGTCTTTATCCCAAGCTGTTTTCATTACGAGCATTCTTGCAGCTTCTATTTCAGTATACATATCTGCTAATTTGAAAGCTATTGCTTGATGATTGCAAATTTCAGTTCCAAAAGCTTTACGTTCTTTAGAGTATTTTAAAGCCAATTCATAGGCTCCAGAAGCAATACCTAAAGCTTGTGCGGCAATACCAATTCTTCCACCAGATAAAGTTTTCATTGCAAATTTAAATCCAAATCCATCTTCACCAATTCTGTTTTCTTTCGGAACTTTTACATCATTAAATTGTAATGTATGTGTGTCAGAACCCCTTATTCCTAGCTTGTCTTCTTTTGGGCCAATATGAAAACCTTCCATGCCTTTGTCAACTATAAAAGCATTGATGCCTTTATGTCCTTTTTCTCTATCAGTTTGGGCAATTACTAAATATACATCAGAACGACCTCCATTAGTAATCCAGTTTTTTGTACCGTTTAGTAAATAATGATCTCCTTTATCAATAGCTGTTGTGCTTTGTGATGTAGCATCTGATCCTGCTTCAGGTTCAGAAAGACAAAAAGCACCTAAGTATTCTCCAGTAGCTAGTTTTTTTAAATATTTGTCTTTTTGGGCATCATTAGCATAAGTTTCTAATCCATAACATACTAATGAGTTATTTACAGAAACCATAACTGATGCTGATGCGTCAATTTTTGAAAGCTCTTCCATAACCAAAACATATGAGATAGCATCCATGCCGCTTCCGCCATATTTTGGATCAACCATAATTCCCATAAAACCTAAATCTCCCATTTTTCGAACTAGTTCGTTAGGGAATTCTTGTTTGTTATCTCTTTCAATAACTCCTGGTAATAATTCAGTTTGAGCAAAATCTCTTGCTGCATCACGAATCATTATGTGCTCTTCTGTAAGATTAAAGT
>CAWVSR010000012.1:0-15718 GCA_963932865.1 uncultured Kordia sp.
GATTGGCTTTTTTTGTTAAACCTATTCCCCCTTTATAAATAAATAAATATCACATTAATTAAATACTTATTTTTGTTAGATATAAATTTTAATCTATTAAAATGAAAATAGCAATAGTTGGTGTAACAGGCATGGTTGGAAGTATTATGTTAGAAGTACTAAAAGAACGTAACTTTCCTATTACTGAACTTATTCCGGTTGCTTCAAAAAAATCAATTGGCAAAGAAATTTCATATAACAATAAAACCTATAAAGTTGTAGATTTAAACAAAGCTGTTGAATCAAAACCGGATATAGCAATATTTTCTGCAGGCGGAAGTACTTCTCAAGAATGGGCCCCTAAATTTTCTGAAGTTGGAACAACAGTTATAGACAATTCATCGGCATGGAGAATGGACTTGTCAAAAAAATTAATTGTACCTGAAATAAACGCATCGCAACTAACAAAAGAAGATAAAATTATTGCTAATCCAAACTGTTCAACTATTCAAATGGTTTTGGCTCTAGCTCCTTTGCATAGAGAATATAAAATTAAAAGAATTGTTGTTTCTACGTATCAGTCTATTTCTGGAACTGGTGTAAAAGCTATTAAGCAGCTAGAAAATGAACTTGCAGGTATCAAAGGAGAAATGGCATATCCGCATCCTATTCATAAAAATGCATTGCCACATTGTGATGTTTTTGAAGAAAATGGATATACAAAAGAAGAAATGAAATTAGTTCGTGAAACCCAAAAAATTCTTGGAGATAAAAGTATTGCTGTTACCGCTACAGCAGTAAGAATACCTACAGCTGGTGGACATAGTGAAGCTGTTAACGTACAGTTTGAAAATGACTTTGATTTAGCAACAGTTCGCAACTTATTAAAAAATACTTCAGGGGTTACGCTTCAAGACAACCCTCAAACAAATACGTATCCAATGCCAATATATGCAGAAGGAAAAGATGATGTTTTTGTAGGAAGAATTAGAAGAGATGAATCACAACCAAACACACTAAACTTGTGGATAGTTAGTGATAACCTTAGAAAAGGTGCTGCAACTAACACTATTCAAATAGCAGAGCACTTAATTAACAATAATCTAATTTAATAAATATCAATAACATTTATTATGTCTAAAAATATACTATTCCCTATTTTAACTTTTTTGCTAATTCTCTCTTGTAAAAAAGACACAAATAACGAAACAATGATATACCCAATCACAAAAAAAGGAAACGTTATAGACACTTATTTCAATACTGAAGTAAATGATCCTTATCGATGGCTAGAAGACGACAAAAGTCCTGAAACAGAAAATTGGGTAAAAGAGCAAAATAAAGTTACTTACGCGCATTTGGATGAAATCCCATATCGTAAAACTTTAAACGACCGTTTATCTAAACTATGGAACTATGAAAAAATAGGAGCTCCATTTAAAGAAGGTGGAAAAGAATATTACTATAAAAATGATGGTTTACAAAACCAATATGTAATTTTTAGAAAAAATGCTAAGGGTGCTGATGAAGTTTTTTTAGATCCAAACACTTTTTCTAAAGGAGGTACAACTTCTCTTGGAAACTTGAGTTTTTCTAAAGATGGGAAAACTGTTGCTTATTCAATCTCTGAAGGAGGAAGTGATTGGAGAAAAGTAATTATTATGGATGTTGAAACAAAAGAGATTAAAGAAGATACTATTATAGATGTAAAATTTTCTGGGCTTTCATGGAAAGGTAATGAAGGATTCTACTATTCTAGTTACGACAAACCTAAAGGAAGTGAGTTATCTGCTAAAACAGATCAACATAAACTATACTATCACAAAATAGGCACAAAACAAGTAGACGATGAGTTAATTTTCGGAGGAAAAGAAAGTCAAAAAAGACGATATGTGGGCGGTAATGTTACCGATGATGGTAAATTCTTATTAATCTCTGGAGCTATTTCAACTTCTGGAAATGATTTATTTATTAAAGATTTAACAAAACCTAAATCGCCATTAATTCATATGGTAAAAGGCTTTGATTCTGACGCTTTCGTAATTGAAAATGAAGGAGACAAACTATTTATCGTTACAAACTTAAATGCGCCTAATCAAAAAATTGTAACTGTTAATGCAAAAAATCCTACTGTAGAAAATTGGATTGATTTTATTCCTGAAACAGAAAATGTTCTTAGCCCGAGTAAAGGAGCTGGGTATTTCTTTACTGAATATATGAAAGATGCCGTATCTGTCATAAAGCAGTACGATTATAAAGGAACTTTTATTAGAGAAGTTAACTTACCTGGTATAGGAAGTGTTAGTGGTTTTAGTGGTAAAAAAGAAGTTAAAAACTTATATTTTACTTTTACAAATTACACAACCCCAAATACCATTTATCGTTTTAATCCTAAAAACGGAAACTCCGAAATTTATAGCAAGCCTAGTATAGATTTTAATTCTGATGAATACACCTCAAAACAAGTATTTTATACTTCTAAAGATGGTACAAAAATACCGATGATTATTACACACAAAAAAGGTCTTGTATTAGATGGAAAAAATCCAACTATTCTATACGGTTATGGTGGATTTAATATTAGTTTAACACCGAGTTTTAAAATAGCAAATACCATATGGTTAGAACAAGGCGGAATTTATGCTGTTGCAAACTTAAGAGGTGGTGGTGAATACGGAAAAAAATGGCATGATGCAGGAACACAGTTAAAAAAACAAAATGTGTTTGATGATTTCATTGCAGCTGGAGAATATTTACAATCAGAAAAATACACTTCTCCAAGTTATATGGCCATATTAGGAAGATCTAATGGGGGGCTACTTGTTGGAGCAACAATTACCCAACGTCCAGATTTAATGAAAGTTGCTTTACCAGGTGTTGGTGTTCTAGATATGTTACGATATCATACCTTTACCGCAGGGGCAGGTTGGGCATATGATTATGGAACTTCAGAACAATCTAAAGAAATGTTTGAATATTTAAAAAGATACTCTCCTGTTCACTCTGTTAAACCAAGGACAAAGTACCCTGCAACAATGGTTCATACTGCAGATCATGATGATAGAGTGGTTCCTGCACATTCATTTAAATTTATTTCTGAACTTCAAGACAAGCAAGAGGGAGATTCACCTGTGCTAATTAGAATAGAAACTAATGCAGGGCATGGAGCAGGAAAACCAGTTGCTATGCAAATTTCAGAATATGTAGATTTGTTTGCGTTTACCTTATATAATATGGGTTATAAAAAACTCCCTAATGAAAAATTCTAGTTTTAAAATTCATGCTAATATTAAAATATAATTAAGGAAAACTTAAAAATTTTTATGAACTTGAAATTTTTTATATATTAGCCCTATGACTCATTTTGGAACTATACTTACTGGTATTGCTTTTTCTCCAAATTTAAAAGCTAATGTTTTTGAAACATTACGGTTGGGTAGCATGCTAAATGCAAAAGTTATACTTGTTCATGTAGGTGAAAAAAATAATGAAAAAGAAAAACAAATAAATAACTTCTGTAATGCCTTTCCTGATTTTAAAAAGAATATTTCTGTAATTTGGGAAAGTGGAAATCCTGTTGATGTTATTACAAATGCTTGTAAAAAACAAAAAGCTGACTTATTAATTTTAGGAGCTACTAAACGACAAAAATCAAATAAATATTATTTAGGACCAGTTGCTAAAAAAATTGCTAAAAAAGCACCTTGCTCATTATTGTTATTTATAAAACCATCAATTGAAAGAGTTATTTGTAGACATATTGTTGTCAATGGATTAAAACATCCTAAAACAAACAATACAATACAAGCATCATTTGAATTTGCTTCCGGAGTGGGAACGAACAAAGTAACGATTGTTGAAGAAATTGAACAAAGTGAAATAACTATAAATGTTGATGATGACAAATCATTAGAAAAATCTAACTTATTACAAGATCAGATTTTAGAACGCGAAACTTCAAGGATTTCAACTATTTTAAATAATATAGATGATGCTCTTAAAGAAAATGTTACTATAAAATCACAAGGAATATTTGGAACACGCGGATATTCAATTGGTCACTATGCAAAAGTTCAAAGGGCAGATTTAATAGTGATGAATAAACCTGAGAAATCAACATTTTGGGACAAAATATTCCCTCAAGATATTGATTATATTTTATCTGAATTACCAACCGACGTTTTAATTATACATTGACAAATTCAAAAAACATAAAGACTTTTTTTAACACATTACCTAAAAATATTTTTTCAGGTTTTGTAGTATCATTAATTGCATTACCATTAGGTATTGGTTTAGCTTTAGCATCTGAAGCTCCACCAATCTCCGGAATAGTAACAGCTGTAATTGGAGGAATATTAGTCGCTATATTAGGTGGTAGTAACGTTACTATTACTGGGCCAGGAAATGGATTAGTTGGCGTTGTTGCTGCTGCCGTATTAATGTATGCTGAACAAAGCGGATTACCCGGAAGTAAAGGTATGTATGAAGGATATTTGATTGTTTTGGCCGCGGTAATATGTTCTGGACTATTAATGCTTATACTTGGTTTTTTACGCCTAGGAAAATTATCTAATTATTTCCCTTCTTCTGCAATTCAAGGGATGTTAGCTGCAATAGGTTTAATTATTTTAGGAAAACAATTTCACATCATGATGGGGAATAGAATTTCAAAAAACGGAAATTTAGACTATTTAACTTCGATTCCTGAAACTATTATAAAATCATTCTCATACGACGACAGTAGTCTTACCTTTGCTATGCTTTCTGGAGTAATAAGTTTAGCTATTATGGTTTTTTATGCTAAAATAAGAAACAAGTATTTGCAATTAATCCCTGCTCCTATGTGGATTGTAATTCTTGCTATAAGTTTTAGTTATTACTATGAATTTGTATTACAGTTACCAAACCCAATTAACCCTGATTATATGATTTCTGGAATACCGGAAGCTCAGGAAATTATTTCAAATATTCCAAAACCTAATTTTAGTAAAGTTGGATCCATAAATTTCTGGTCTGTTGTGTTAAGTTTAACATTAATTGCTAGTATAGAATCATTGTTGAGTATAAAAGCTGTTGATAAACTGGACCCAGAAAAAAGACGTTCTAACGTAAACAGAGATATAAAGGCTATTGGTTTTGCTAATATTGTTTCAGGTTTTTTTGGAGGATTAAATGTCGTAACAGTTATTGCAAGAAGCTCTGTAAATGTAAATAATGGAGCAACTAACAGGTCTGCTAACTTCTTTCATGCAACTTTTTTAGTAGTTTTCATTGTTTTATTTAGTTCAGAACTTGAGCGTATCCCATTACCAGCACTAATGGCAATATTAGTTTATACTGGTTGGAAATTAGCGCATCCTTCAAAAATAATAGACACTTTTAAAATTGGTAAAGAGCAAGGTTTTATATTTTTAACAACACTTGTAATTACAATCAGTGTCGGTTTAATTGAGGGAATTATTGCAGGTATTTTTGCAACAGCAATTACACATTTAATTATCAATAAAAATTTAGTGCATTTTTTAAGAAATATATTTAAGCCAAATGTTCTAATGTTTAAAGAAAGAGATACCGATAACTACTTCATTAGTGTGAAAAACTTCTGTACCTTTTTAAACTATACCAAACTAAAACGAAAACTAGACACTATTCCTGAAACTGAAGAAGCAATTCTAGACTTTTCAATGTGTGATTTTGTCGATCATACTGTCATGGAAAACATGTCTGATTATAAAGAAATGTTTAGAAAAAAAGGAGGTAACCTAGAGATCACAGGACTAGATCTATTAGATACAGCCTCAAAACATCCTTTTGGTCTTCGAAAAATGTTTCCGGTAAAAAAAGTACTCGAATCTTCTGGTGTGCTTACAAATCGACAGGAATTAGTAAAGTCAATTGCTAAAGAATTTGATTTTAGTCATACCGTAAAAAGGAAAACTAAAATAGAGTACCTAGAAAACTTTATGTACTTCAAAACGAAGACAATTAACCATACTTATAATGAAATTGGTAAAAAAGATAGTGTCTTTAAAGTTTTTGATATAGAGTTTTATGAAGGTGAGTTTATTGCAAAGGAAGTTGTTAGAGCTACAATGTTATATATAGAACTAAGTCATCTTTTACCAGTTTTTTCAATACATAGAGAAGGTCTTTTAGAACTTATTTATCATTATGCAGGTTTTGAAGACATTAAAATTGACGAAGAACCAGAATTCTCTAAAAAATTCTACATAAAAGGAGAAGACAATTTGTCTATACAAAAATTAATAACTCCAGAACTTGCTCGTTTATTTTTAAACAACCCTAACTTTCATGTAGAGTCAAACGGCTATGCTTTATTAATATTCACAAAAGAAAGATTAGCAGGAACTAATGAGATAAAAAAAATGTCAGCTTTTGGTAATGAATTAAAAGAAATCATTTAATCCACTCTAGATTCATTTTAAAGAAACAGTCTGATAGAGTCAATCCTTTAATTAAATAACTTACAATGAATTTATACCCTATTGATGCAGGTAATTTTAAATTGGACGGTGGTGCAATGTTTGGAGTAGTCCCTAAAACAATATGGCAAAAAACAAATCCTGCTGATAATAATAATCTTATTGATATTGCTGCTCGATGCCTATTAATTGAAGAAGGAAATCGATTAATTTTAATCGATAACGGAATGGGGGAAAAACAGTCTGATAAATTTTTTGGATATTACCACCAATGGGGAAACTTATCCCTCGATAAATCATTAGCGAAACATGGTTTTCATAAAGATGATATAACAGATGTATTCATGACTCACCTACATTTTGATCATTGTGGTGGAAGTATTGAGTGGAATAAAAATAAAACTGGCTATCAACCAGCATTCAAAAACGCTAAGTTTTGGACAAATGATAATCATTGGCAATGGGCTATACAGCCTAATAATAGAGAAAAGGCCTCTTTTTTAAAAGAAAACCTTTTACCAATGCAAGAATCTGGTCAGTTAAATTTTATTAAAGATAGCTCTACTAATTTTGTCACAAACTCCGAGTTAATTTTTGATATACTTTTAATTGACGGACATACTGAAAAACAAATGATACCCCATATTAATTACAAAGGTAAAACTATTTGTTTTATGGCAGATCTAATGCCTACGCTTGGTCATTTAAAAATCCCATATGTTACAGGCTATGACACAAGACCTTTGTTAAGTTTAGATGAAAAATCAAAATTCTTAAATATCGCTGCATCTGAAAATTTTTACTTATTTTTGGAACACGATGCTCACAATGAAATTGTTACAGTAAAACACTCTGAAAAAGGAGTTGTTTTAAATGAAAAATTTACTTGTAGAGATATTTTTAATTAAACAACATATATTAAATTAATAAAAATCATGAACTTTATTAAACCTTTATTTTTATCTGCTACAACTGCTATGATATTAGCAAGTTGCGGATCTACAAAAGTTATTTCTAAACCAATTACAAATGTAGATAACACTACACTTAAAACATCTGAATTAACTGAAACAGAATTAAACACCTGGAGTCATCTAGATTTAGTAAAAGATACTATTCCTGGAATGAGTGTTGATAAAGCATACGAATTTCTAAAAGGAAAAAAAGGGAAAACTGTAATAGTTGGAGTTATTGACTCTGGAATTGATATTGAACACGAAGATTTAAAAAATGTTTTGTGGACAAACAAAAAAGAAGTTGCTAACAATGGAAAAGATGACGATAAAAATGGTTTTATTGATGATGTACATGGTTGGAATTTCTTAGGAGAAAGCGATAAAGAGAATTTAGAATACGAACGTATTGTAAAGGATAAAAGTTTAACTGATGCTGCTACTTATGCTGCTGCAAAAGCAGAATATGATGGGAAATTAGAAAGTGCTTTGAAAAACAAAACACGCTATGAAGGAATGCTTCAACGTTTGAATGTTGCAGATGAAGCAGTTTCTGTAAAATTAGGAAAAAAAGAATACTCTATTGAAGAAGTAAAAAATATAACTACGGAAGACGAATCTTTAAAAGAAAATATTGCCATTGTAAATCAAATGTTAAGTTTTGGTTTGCCTTTACCAAAACTTAAAGAAGAACTAACTTCAGGTATTGAAAACTTTACTTCAACATTAAATGAAGAAGGACTAAAAACAGATTATAGAGCTGTCGTTAAAGATAACCCTAATGATCTTTCAGACGTAGATTACGGAAATAATATAGTTTGGGGACCTACTAAAGACGGTTCTCTTCACGGTACTCATGTTGCAGGAATAATTGCAGCTGAAAGAAACAATGGTATTGGAATGAATGGTATTGCACATAACGTAGAAATTATGACTGTTAGGGCTGTACCTGATGGAGATGAGTACGATAAAGATATTGCTTTAGCTTTTCGTTATGCCGTTGATAATGGAGCAAAAGTTATCAATACAAGTTTTGGTAAATCGTTTTCTCCACATGCAAAATGGGTTTATGACGCTATTAAATATGCTGCAGATAATGATGTATTAATTGTTAATGCTGCAGGAAATGATGGAACTGATATTGATACTAAAAATATCTACCCTAATGATCAAGTTGATAATGGTGCTGAAATATCTAATAACTTCTTAACCGTTGGAGCATTAAATTATAAATACGGTGAAGAATTAATTGCTAGATTTTCAAACTATGGTAAAATAAATGTAGATGTATTTGCTCCTGGTGTAAAAATATATTCAACAGTACCTAATAATAAATACAGACACTTACAAGGTACTTCAATGGCCTCTCCAAACGTTGCAGGTGTTGCCGCATTAATCAGATCGTACTATCCAAAATTAAAAGCTGCTCAAGTAAAACAAATTTTAATGAGTTCAGGACTTTCTATTACTTCAAAAGTAATTATACCTGGTGATAAAAATATCACTAATACATTAAGTGAAGTTACAACTAGTGGAAAAATTGTTAATGCATATAACGCATTAATTATGGCAGAAATGATGTCAAAATAATTACTCAAACATAATATTATATTAAACCTCAGCATTATTTGCTGAGGTTTTTTTATTTTAGACGTTCAAATAAAATTTCTTATGAAAAAATCATTTATCCTTGGTCTAATTACACTTTCATTGTTTTCTTGTAAAACAACAGAAAACTCTATTAAACCAAGTATTCATACAGTTACTAACTCAACATCAATAACATCTAAAAACACCTACTGGCAACAGCATGTAGATTATAAAATGGATATTGATATGAATGTAGAAAACTATCAATATAAAGGAAAACAAAAATTAGTGTACACTAATAATTCTCCCGACGAGTTAAATAAAGTATATTATCATTTGTATTTCAATGCATTTCAACCAGGAAGTGAAATGGATGCACGTTTGAAAAGTGTCGTAGATCCAGATGGTAGAATGACTACAAATATTGGAACTAAAGAAAACCCTAATATTATTAGTAGAATTGAAACTCTTAAACCTAACGAAATTGGGTTTATTAAGGTAAACACATTAACTCAAAATGGTACTAGTGTAAATTACAAAACTATCGGTACCGTTTTAGAGGTTGCCCTAAATAAATCTATCAAACCTGGTGAAAAAGTAACATTTGAAATGGACTTCTTAGGTCAAGTACCTTTACAAATTCGTAGGTCTGGAAGAAATAACAAAGAAGGTGTTGCGCTATCTATGACACAATGGTTTCCTAAAATGGCAGAATATGATTTTGAGGGATGGCATGCAGATGCTTATGTCGCTAGAGAATTTCATGGTGTTTGGGGAAATTTTGATGTAAAATTAACTATTGATAAAAAATATACTGTTGGTGGTTCTGGATACTTACAAAACCCTAATCAAATTGGTCATGGTTATGAAGATGATGGCGTAACAGTACCAAAAGTAAAAGCAGAAAAATTAACTTGGCATTTTGTAGCTCCTAATGTACACGACTTTACTTGGGCTGCAGATCCTGATTATATTCATGACAAAATTAAAGGAGAAAACGGTGTTGATTTACATTTCATTTATAAAAATGACGAGAGTATAAAAGAAAACTGGAAAAAATTACAACCTAGAACAGCTGAACTTCTAGCCTTTTTTAATAAAAATGTTGGTCCATACCCTTGGAAACAATATTCTGTAATTCAAGGAGGAGATGGTGGTATGGAATATGCTATGTGTACCCTAATAACTGGTCAACGTAAGTTAGGAAGTTTAATAGGGGTTACAGCTCATGAAATGGCACATGCATGGTTCCAACACTTGTTAGCTACTAATGAAGCAAAACACGAATGGATGGATGAAGGAATGACTTCATATATTTCTGCATTAGCAGAAGGAGAAGGGAAAGAAAACCCGTTTATTGGTGCTTACAGAAATTACAATTATTTAGTTTCTTCTGGAAAAGAAGAACCTCAGACAACTTATGCAGATCGTTATCATTCAAATATGGCTTATGGAATTGCTGCATATAGTAAAGGTGAAATATTTTTATCTCAATTAGGGTATATCATCGGTGAGGATAAATTAGCGGAAACTTTAAAAGAATATTACAAGCAATGGGGGTTTAAACACCCAACACCTAATGATTTTAAAAGAGTTGCTGAAAAAGTATCTGGATTTGAATTGGATTGGTATTTAACGGAATGGACACAGACCACTAAAACTATCGATTATGCTATTAGTAAAGTTGATGATCATAAAGTTACATTAGAAAGAAAAGGTCGTTTGCCAATGCCTTTAGATTTAATTGTTGAGTATACTGATGGTACAAAAGAATATGTGTATATACCTTTACAAATGGCAAGAGCTGAAAAATCAAACTCATATCCTGAATTAAAAAGAACAATACATGCTGATTGGTCTTGGTCACACCCTACCTATACTTTTGAAGTATCAAAAACAATTAAAAAAGTAGAAATTGACCCTTCTGGTTTAATGGCTGATATTGATAGAACAAACAATACATTTACAAAATAAATTTATTATAAGATATAATTAAAACATTCTGTGAAACAAACCTTTCCTAATATAGAAAAGTTAAAAAGTAAAAAGCTCTTAGATGAGCTTTTTACTTCTGGAAAAAAACTAAACGAATACCCAATAAAATTAGTTTTCAAACAACTTGATTTCGATGAAGATGTTTTGATAAAGACAGGGGTTTCTGTTCCTAAAAGAAACTTTAAAAAAGCTGTTGATAGAAACAGAATAAAAAGATTATTAAGAGAGACTTATAGGCTAAACAAGTACATTATTCATAAAGGACTAGATAAAAAATATGTTTGTATGTTTTTGTATCTTGGTAAAGAAATGCCTTCTTTTGAAATATTAAACAAAAAGATGATTCTGCTTTTAAAAAAGATGGTTGAAAAAGAGTGCAGAAAATAATATTTATCTAATTCTAAAATAAATATTTGAATATCTGTTTTCAATTAATAGTAATATCATAAAAACAAACTATATGATTAAAACACTGTTTAAAAAACGAGTATTTGTAGCAATACTTGCCTTCATTTTGTTTGTAACTACATCTGCATTTAAAAATGATTTTTTTGAAATTGCAAAACAAATAGAAATATTCACCACCTTGTTTAAAGAACTTAACATGAATTATGTTGATGAAACAAACCCAGGGGAGTTGATGAATACTGCTATAAAAAGCATGTTAAGAGATTTAGATCCTTACACTAAATTTCATAACGAACAAGATGTTGAATCATATAAAATTAACAACACTGGAGAATATACAGGTATTGGTGCATCAATAAACAGAAAAGACGGACGCTTATTTATTATAGAACCCTTTAAAGGTTATCCTGCAGATAAAGCAGGTTTAAAGGCTGGAGACGAAATTATACAAATTGATAATATTAAAGTAATCGATTCTAAAGATGACACGACATCTCTTTTAAAAGGTGCTAAAAATTCAAAAGTTAGTATACATTACATCCGTCAAGGAGAACATAAACAAACTGTTTTAACTAGAGATGCTGTTGATGTAGATGCTGTTCCTTTTTATAAATTAATTAATAATACTACTGGATACATCGTACTAAGTAAATTCAACAAAAAAGCATATTTACAAACAAGGGCTGCTATAAAAAGTCTAAAATCAGAAGGAGCAAAACAGTTAATTTTAGATTTAAGAGGAAACCCTGGAGGGTTGTTAAGAGAATCCATTCGTATCGTAAACTTATTTGTCCCAAAAGACGAAATAATTGTAACTACAAAATCGAATATCAAAAAATATAATAAAGTATATAAAACAACTGAAAAGCCTTTAGATACAGAAATACCTTTAGCAATAATTGTTAATGGAAGAAGTGCTTCTGCTAGCGAAATAGTATCCGGTGCTTTACAGGACCTTGATAGAGCTGTTATCATTGGGTCTAGAAGTTTTGGAAAAGGATTAGTGCAGCGTCCTAAAAAACTAACTTATGGAACCCAATTAAAAGTAACTATTTCTAGATATTATACCCCTTCAGGAAGGTGTATACAAGCTCTTGATTACAGAAATAGAGATGAAAAAGGTAATGCGACTAGAACAAATGAAAATAATTATACTGCTTTTAAAACAAAAAACGGAAGAACTGTTTATGATGGAGGTGGTGTAAATCCTGACATAAAAGTTGAACAAAACAACTTAAGTAATATCTCTAAAGCATTAATTAAACAACAGGTTTTATTCAATTTTTGTACAGATTATTATTATAAAAATTCAATTGTACCTATAGAAGATTTTTCTTTTACTAATACTGATTATGAAAACTTTAAAAAATATGTTTCATCAAGTAGTTTTATATATAAAACAAGTACAGAAATACTTTTAAATAATTTAGAAAAACAAGCTAAAAAGGATAATCTATATTTAAGTACAGAAATTCAAAAATTGAAGCAGCAAATCTCTATTGCCAAAAAAGAAGCTTTAACTTCTAATAAGAAAGAATTAACAGCTTTAATAACTGATAATTTAATAACTCGATACCATTACAAGGAAGGCCTCTACAACTATCAAATCAGTAATAATAAATCTATAAAAAAGAGTATAGAAATATTAAATTCAAAAGAGTATAAAGCTATTTTGAAATAATTTCACAACTCTTTTGATTCGTATTTATTAGATTTGTGACCAATAAATTTTAATTATTATGAAGATATTTTATATCTTATTTTTATCTTTTTTTTTATTTAATAGCTCAAACGCCCAACAACACAGAGATCTAAATGTATATTTTGATACTGCTGTTTATGAGCTCAATTCTAATGAAAAAACAAATGTAGAAAAGTTTATAAATAATTTAGGAAGAGAAAGTATTGTTGAAATAACTATGTATGGTTATACTGATGATAGAGGATCAGATAAATACAACATGAATTTGTCTATAAAAAGAGCAAAAAATGTAAAAAATCATTTAATTAGTTTAGGAATTGAATCCAACGTTTTTAAAGTAGTAAAAGGAAAAGGCGAAGTAATTATTAGAAAGTTTAATCAAGTTGAAACAGACGTTATTAGAGGTCTTAATCGAAAGGTAACTATTGATATAAAAACAATTATTCCTAAACCTAAGATAAATGAAACACTTATAGAAAATAAAATTGTTGAACCTTTAAATATTGGAGATCGATTTGTTTTAGAAAATATTCATTTTCAAGAGGGTTACGCTTGGATTACAGAAAAATCATTTCCTCACTTACGAAAGTTAACAAAAATTTTAACTGATCGACCTGATTTATATATTGAAATTCAAGGACATGTATGTTGTACCAGACATGGAAGAGATGCTATTGATCGAAAAACAAAAAAACAAAACTTGTCACTTACACGAGCAAAGGCTGTGTATAGTTATTTAAGAAGAAAAGGGATCGATAAAGAACGTATGCGCTATAAAGGTATGCGAAGAACAGTTCCTTTAGGCAAGGGTGCTGAATATGATCGTCGAGTAGAAATTATCATAAAAAATATTGTCAAAAAAAGAAAGTTTCACGCAAATTAATGTTAAAAAAAGTCTTTTTTCCACATATAAAAATGATAACTAATTAGCTATCATTTTTATATGTGGAATACCATCTTCTAAATAACCCTCACCACTTTTTATAAATCCATGAGAATTATAAAACTTTTCTAGATAGCTTTGTGCTGAAATATGAATAGTACTAGTGCTAAATTTATCTGATATTGCAGCAATACTTTCGGTCATTAAATCATGCCCATAACCGTATTTACGTTCCTCCTCTTTAACTAGTACTCTCCCGATGCTGGCCTCTTTAAAATAATCTCCTGCTTTAAATATTCGAGTATAAGCAATTAATTTCTCGTTTTTGTAACCAAGAATGTGTAATGCTTTTTGATCTTTAAAATCAATATCTTGATATATACAATCTTGCTCTACTACAAATACTTCACTTCTAAGTTGTAAAACATCATACAATTCTTCAATTTTAAAATCCTTAAAAGATAATCGTTTCCAAGTCAACATATTATTTTCTTATTATTGTAATTTTTGCAAATTCTCCTTTGCTTAAGTTTGTTGATAAATCGTGTTCTAGTGTTCCGTCTGTTATAATCATTTTTGCTGTATTAGGAGCTATTTTACCATTGTTATAAGCAACAATTTTTAAAACATTTACTCCCTTAACTAGCTTAATATCAATTTCCTTTACTTGTTTAATAACTTCATATTTAGATATTAATATTTTACCATTTAAGTATATAAATATTTTATCTCCATCTTCTTTTCCTGCGTCCCATAATTTAATTGAATAATTTTCAGAAGTAGTATAGACATTAATATTATTATTACTATTTAATGTATTCATTTTTAAATCATTAATCATTTTAACAGGAGAAAATGATGACTTAATTGAATCGGAAATTCTATTCGTTTTATTAATTTTTTTTGTGAGCTTATTTGCTTTTTTATAAAGAGCATCTTCGCCAACTAGTTTTATTGATCCATCGGTACATTTAACTCCGTCATTATACAATCCTTCAAATGATCCTTCTATTAATGCTTTTGAATTGTTCAATTTTAGTTTTCCTTTAAAATGAATAAAACAGAAATCAGATGTTAACTCGTCTGATTTAGTATAAATTATTTCACTTTCCTTAAATGTTAATTTATCATTTTCTTTATCTATTTTTCCAGAAATAATACTTTTTGTTTCATGATCACCTTGTAAATCGGTTACTGAAAAGCCATTAATATCACCATTCATTTCAGTGAAAAAAACACGATAAGATATGATGCCATTATCTGGTAATTGAATAACACCTATAAAATCATAATTTTCTTGAGAAAAACTAACATTGTTTAATAATAGTAAGCTTAATACTAGGAATTTTAAATAATTCATTTAAATTTGAATTTAACTTCAAATAAACATCTATTTTATGAAAACACAAACACTATTAGTTTTTTTAATTGCTTTTTTTTCGTTCACATTTTGTGCTCAGGCATCTTTTCCTGTAAAAAGAGCAACAACTAACAACCTAACAATTGAACAAAGCGTAGAAGAAGAAAAAACACCAATTTCACCAGCTGCTGCAGCAGATGGAAAAAGTCAAATTGTAGCTACTCTCATATGTTTCTTAGTTGGTTGGATTGGTATACACAGATTTTATTTAGGATACACATGGCAAGGAGTTGTTCAATTATTAACACTTGGAGGTCTTGGTGTTTGGGCATTAATTGATTTAATTAGAATTATTTTAGGAGACTTAGAACCTAAAAACGGAAGTTATTCAAAAACTTTCTA
>CAWVSR010000013.1:0-15619 GCA_963932865.1 uncultured Kordia sp.
AAAGTTCCTTTTGGAATTGCACAGACGGGTAAGGCTTTTAGAAATGAAATTGTTGCTAGACAGTTTATTTTCAGAATGCGTGAATTTGAACAAATGGAAATGCAATTTTTTGTGCGTCCTGGTACTCAAAAAGAATGGTATGAAAAATGGAAAGAGACTCGATTAAATTGGCATAAGTCTTTAGGTTTAGGAGAGGAAAATTATCGTTTTCATGATCATGAAAAATTGGCACATTATGCAGATGCCGCTTCAGATATTGAATTTAATTTCCCATTTGGATTTAAAGAATTAGAAGGAATTCATTCTAGAACAGATTTTGATTTAAAAGCACATGAGTCACACTCTGGTAAAAAATTACAATATTTTGATCCAGAAATCAATGAAAGTTATACTCCTTATGTTGTGGAGACTTCTATTGGTTTAGATAGAATGTTTTTAGCAGTATTCTCTAAATCATTGCAAGAAGAAGAATTAGAAAACGGAACTTCAAGAACTGTATTAAAACTACCTGCGGTATTAGCACCTACAAAAGCAGCTGTATTTCCGTTAGTTAAAAAAGATGGATTACCAGAAGTAGCTAAGAAAATTGTAGCTGATTTAAAGTGGGATTTCAATGTGGTTTATGATGAAAAAGATGCTGTAGGAAAAAGATACAGACGTCAAGATGCAGCTGGAACTCCATTTTGTATTACTGTTGATCATGATACATTAACGGATAATATGGTAACTATTCGTCATAGAGATACGATGAAGCAGAGTCGAGTTAAAATTGAAGATTTAAAAACAATTATTGACCAAGAAGTAAATATGAGAAATTGGTTGACTAAAATGTAGTCATTCATTTTTATATAACAAAAAAAGAGCATCCTTAAAGTTGCTCTTTTTTGTTAACTGATTTTTAAAAAAAGGCTTTTAATTGAACATTCCCTGTGTGAATGGTGTTATTACTTTCACTTTTCCTGCCAAAATAAGTGAGGTTTAAATCTAAAAATTTAGTAATACGTTTTTGCGCAAATACATTCCAAGTTAAGTTTTTTCCAGCCTCTAGCCCTTCTAGCATTTGGTATGCTACAGGAGAAACAGCATTCCCAACAAAGTCATTTAGATAATAATTAAACTCTCCGTTTAATGAAATTTTGTCTTTTTTTGCAATTGAAAAAGAAACCCCTAAGCGTTGTTGTTTTAAAGTTTCAAAATCACCAATTTTATTTTCTTGAACTGAATATTCGTAAAAAGCATCTAATTTTGTATTGGTATTGGCTAAAAATGAAATTTTAGGATTAGTCCCCCAATTATTTAATTCATAATTATTAGTGATAAAGTTTTCAGATTCATTTTCATTTTTACCGAGATTGTTTCGAAATTCTAAAAGCCAGCTAGAATAAAATTTATGAATGAATAATAGTTGGTTATTTGTTGTGTTGTTTTCTTGAAAACCAATGCTTAAAATATTTCTGTTTCTGTTTTTTGAAAAGGAATATGAAGTTGAATACTTTTGTTTTCCTCTATTAAAAAAAAGTGTGTTTTTGAAGCTAGAATTAATGGTTAGTAAATCATCATTCTCATCTTTAAAAAGATTGAAATCAAATGTTTCTTTTCTTTTTGTTTTTTTATCAATTAAAAATGAAGTTTGGTTATAAAATTTTGAAATTATTTTTTTTAAACTGTTATCAGAATCAATCCATGAATTTGGATTAATTGTCAAAGAAGAGCTCCATTTGTTTTGTTCCGTTTTAATAAACACTTGATTTGGAAGTAGTATTTTAACAAAATTTGCTTGATCTTGAAATTGTGCAATCTCAAATTCATTAAGCTCTTGTATGCCATTTTCATTATAATCTATCCAGGTATAATATCCTTGACCCTCATCAACTTCAACATAAGTAAAATCTTGTTGTGGAACCACTCCTGAATTTATTTCAAATACAGTATTAAAGTTAATAAACTGATTGAAAAGATTTTGATTGTATAATACACGACCATTTAAGGATTTTTCGTTTTCAATACTATCATTCTTATATCCTAGTTCACGGTAGTTAGCATGTATGCTTAGTTTTGTTTTTGGAGAATTAATTAGCTTAGATTTTAAGTAATACGTATTTGAGTTATTAACTCTTTCGAGTTTACCGTTTTTTAAACTATCATTTATACGGTATTTGTAGCCTAACTCAACAAAAACATTAGTGCTGTCTCCAATACCAGAATAGACTTCATATGAATTGAATTTTTGGCTATTAGCAGTTAGTAACTTACTAAGCTTATCTTCTAATTGATTGTTTTCTAAACTTGTTTTTGTTCCAACCCATCCTTTTTTTAAGTCATAAAGGATTCTTGCTGATAAACGAAGGAAGTCTGATTGAAGAGTTTCTGATGAGCTTTTTAAAAAACTAGACTTGGTTGCTATTCTAAATTTATTTAGTGATAAATCACTATTTAAAATATGTCTATTACCATTGTAATTTTCAGAAAACTCAAGATGTTCATAATTGTAATTAATTATTCCTTTTTTGTGGTGATTTAAGTTTATTCCTGCGCTAAAAATATTTTGATTTCCTAATGGGTTTTCTAAATTCCAGTCTCTATCAAATTCTATTCGATACAATCTTTCTATAGTTTTAAAGTTTTTTTCTACATAATCACCATCTAAAAAAGCATTCAAGTTCCAAGAACTATCTCTTTGAATTATTTTTCTTTCAATAGTTAATTTCCCTGCAAAACCATTATTATTTTCATCATCAATATCTGAAAATAGGTTTAAATCATTTTTACTTCCCGCAAGTTCAAATTCTAGTTTTGTTTTATCATTTGGCACATAAGCTCCGTCAATAATCGCCATTTGTAATTTTGTTGGTGCTGTGAGTTGAATTATTGGTTCGTAATTTCCTTGAGGTATCCCGGCTATAGGAGCTACATATTCAAATATATTACTAATAGCATTACTGTTAACTAGATTGTAGTTTCCTTGTTTATCACCAACTAAACTAAAAGAAACCTGAAATAATTCATCTGTTGGTTCCGAAGAAAAAACAAATATTTCTTCACCTCCAACAATTTCCTTTTTATATAAAATCCTGTTTTCAGAATATTCTTCAGGCACTGCAGATGGAGCATTCATAAGGTTAGGATTGTTACCAGCGGCTTGTAAAACTTCAATTTGTTCTTGTGATAAACTTTGTTGTAGTGGCTGGTTTTTAGCATCATTTTCAGTATAAACATGAGTATTAATACTGAAGTTTTTGTCTTTATGACTACCTCCTCCATATGCAATGATTCTACTATAGTTTTGATCACTAAATTGATATTCTACAGTAATCCTCATTTCAGAAGTAATTGGGTTAGTAGCATTAAAAATAACTTCTCCTGAGTTGTAATCAATTACATAATCGTTATTTTCTCCTCTTTGCTGCGGTAAACCATTAATGTAAACCGTTTCACTTCCAGAAACTATTAATATGAATAACTCTCCATTTTCTCCAGTTAGTTTGTATGGACCTTGATTTCCTTCTTGCCCTTTAAATTCACTTTTTGCATATTGTCCTTTTACCAAAGCTGCAGAGGCAAATAATGTGGTTTCACTACTATCTCGTTTTACAGTTCCTGTGGCATAAATACCTTGAACTTTTTTCGTAAATTTTCCGAAGTAAGAGTTCGTGTTTTCTAAGTTAACATCTCCTGCTCGTAATAGCCAGTTGTCACTAAATATTTCAATAAATACTTGATCAAATTCATTTAATTTTTGAGAGTATCCTCCTTCTTGTAAAGGAATATTAGAATCTTGTAGAGAGGCTCTAATTGATACTTTGTCGGATATTTTTCCTGAAATTTGTAAATCAAGCTCCGAGTTTAATACAGAGTTTTGGTTATTACCTACAGATACACCTCTTGAAATACTTCCTGAAGTTTCTAAGCCTTCAAAAGGTGTAAAGTTTCGTTTTATATTGGTTTTTCCAAGACTATAAAGCTTGTCGGTGTTTGCTGTGTTTTCAACTATAATACTTTCATCTAGAAGGAAATATTTTTTGGTAATAAAATCAGGGTATTTAGTGTAGTGAATGTAAACAGAATCAGTAGAGATTTTACTTTTATCTTTAAATTTTAAAATGCTTTTTCCAAAATCTACAGTATATTTTGTAGTATCTATAGCCTTTAAATTTTTATCAAAAAGCTTAAATTTAAATGGAGTAATACTAACGGAATCGATAAGTATAGAATCTTTTACTTTAAAGCTTTTTTGTATACGATTAGATTCTGTTTCTTGGGAAAAAGAAGCAAGGCTAAAAATAGAAATAAACAGAAAAAAAGATATTTTCATTAAGAGGTAAACGCTGATAGTACAGATTTATTCCATCACAAAAATACATATTTTTACTCTTTAAGTGCTTTCAGAGTTATAAGTGAATAAGTTATTTAAATTTATAATTTTCTTAACGTAAAATTCAAGAGATGTTTCGTTATTTTAGCCTTGTAAAATAATTAATAATATTTAAGTGAAAATTATATCTTATAATGTAAACGGTATTAGAGCTGCTCTAAAGAAAGGGTTTATAGAATGGTTAGAACAAGCAGATCCAGATGTTATTTGTATTCAGGAAACGAAAGCGCATAAAGAACAGTTGGATTTATCTGTTTTTGAAGATGCAGGCTATCCGTTTCACTATTGGTATAGTGCAGAGAAAAAAGGCTATTCTAGTGTCGCAATTTTATCTAAAACTGAACCAAAAAATATTGTATACGGTACAGGTATAGATTATATGGATTTTGAGGGAAGAAATATTCGTGTAGATTTTGAAGATGTATCTATTATGAGTTTATACTTACCATCAGGAACCAATGATGCTCGTTTAGAGTTTAAGTTTAAATATATGGCAGATTTTCAGCAATATATTAACGAACTGAAAGAAGAGGTTCCTAACTTAATTATTTGTGGAGATTATAATATATGTCATGAAGAAATTGATATTCATAATCCAAAAGGACTTAAAAACACTTCTGGATTTTTACCTATTGAACGTGAGTGGATTGGTAATTTCATAGATAACGGGTTTATAGATTCATTCCGCTTTTTTAATAGTGAGCCTAACCAATACAGTTGGTGGAGCTATAGAGCTAATGCAAGAAATAATAATAAAGGTTGGCGATTAGATTATGCAATGGTGGCTGAATCTTTAAAAGATAGATTAACTAGAGCTATAATTTTACAAGAAGCAAAACATTCAGATCACTGTCCTATTTTAGTAGAGATTGATTAACGTTTGTGCAGATTGCTTACTTAAAATAAAATTTATAACATTTGACTGAATTTGTTTCAGACTATTATATTTAAAATTATGATTAGAAAAATTTCATTGGTAATTATTGGAGCTACATTAGTAACTTCATGTGTTTCAAAAAAAGTATTTACAGATTTAGAAAGCAATTATGCAAAACTAAAAAAAGAGCAACGAAAGTTATCTGAAATAAATAAAGAGTGTGATGAGTTAACGGCTCAATTACAATCCGAATTAGAAACTGCTAACTCAGAATTAGAACAATTAAAAGCAGACAAGGCTAACCTAGCAAACGAAATAGCAAACTCTCAGGCTAAAGTAGATGGTTTAGGAAAATCATACAAAGAGTTAGAGGAAGCAAGTGCTTCAGAATTAGCAAAGAATACCGCTAAAAATGAAGCTTTATTGCGTCAGTTAGAAGATAAAGAAAAAGCATTGGCTACTGAAAGTGCTAGATTACTGGCTTTACAAGAGGAATTGTCTGCAAGATCAAATAGGGTTGCAGAACTTGAAGGAGCATTGTTAGAAAAAGATGCTCATATGAAAACCTTAAAGAATTCAATTTCGAAAGCTTTAACTAATTTCGAAGGAAAAGGCTTACGTGTTGAGCAACGAGACGGAAAAGTATATGTTTCTATGGAAAATAAACTTTTGTTTAAATCTGGAAGTTGGAAAATTGGAACTGAAGGTAAAAAAGCGGTCAATCAACTGGGGAAAGTTTTGGCAGAAAATCCTGACATAAATGTATTGATTGAAGGTCATACAGATAATGATGATTTTATAGGAAAGGGTGATATATCTGATAATTGGGATTTATCAACTAAACGAGCAACTGCAATTGTAACTATTTTACAAGAAAATAAAACTATAAACGCAGAAAGTTTAACTGCTGCAGGAAGAAGTGCTTATTCTCCAGTTGCAGATAATGACTCTCCTGAAGGGAAAGCTAAAAACAGAAGAATAGAAGTGATTTTAACACCTAAATTAGATGAGGTTTCTAAATTATTAAATGAAATCAAATAGTTTAATTTTAACTATCAATAGTTAAAGTTTATAAAATATAATCTGAAAGATTAAAAAATAAGTTTTTTGATGAAATATACAACCATACCAAAGACTGAGATAAAAGTTAGTAAAATATGTTTAGGAACCATGACTTTTGGAAATCAAAATTCTGAATTAGATGCTCATGAACAAATGGATTATGCGTTAGATAAGGGAGTGAATTTTTTTGATACTGCAGAAATGTATGCAGTTCCTCCAAGTGTTGCAACACAAGGAAAGACAGAAGAATTTATTGGGTCTTGGTTTTCAAAGAATAAAAACAGAAAGGATGTTGTATTAGCTTCTAAAATTGCAGGCCCAAACAGAGGTATGGATTGGATACGTGAAGATTTAAGCTATTCAAAAGAAAACCTTACTAATGCATTAGAAAAAAGCTTAAAACGTTTGAAAACTGATTATATAGATTTGTATCAGTTACATTGGCCAGAGCGTAATGTTAATATTTTTGGTCAAAGAGATTATAAACATGATGCTACAGAACAATGGAAAGATAATTTTGAAGAGATTTTACAAGTTTTACAAGGATTTGTTACTTCAGGAAAAATAAGACATGTAGGTATATCGAATGAAACTCCTTACGGAACTATGAAGTTTTTAGAAGCTTCTAAAAACGGTTTACCTAGGGCTAAAACTATTCAAAATGCATACTCATTAATTAACAGAGGGTATGAAAATGGTTTGGCGGAAATATCAATGCGAGAAGAAATTGGATTATTAGCATATTCACCCCTAGCTTTCGGTACTCTTTCAGGAAAATATATTAAAGATCCAAAAACAGTAGGGAGAGTTTCAATTTTTCCAAGATACTCTCGTTATTCAACCGAGCAATCTACAAATGCAATACAAAAATATTTAGCATTAGCAGAGCGAAATAATATAAGTTTAACCCATTTAGCATTGGCTTTCGTTAACCAGCAGCCTTTTTTAACAAGTAATATTATTGGTGCTACAACAATGAGTCAGTTACAAGAAAATATATCAAGTATAGATATAAACCTTTCAGAAGAGTTGTTAAATGAAATAGAAGCAATACATTCTATAATGCCTAATCCAGCACCATAAATTTCTTATTTGTATCTTTATACAATGGATGAATATTTTGATTTATTTCAGAAAACTTTTATAGGAAGTTTTAATTGGACTTTGAAATCCATTCTTTTTGAAGTGCCCTGGTATCAAAATTTCTTTTGGGGTCTGACATTAATTTCTTTGATTATATGGAGTTTAGAAGTCTTGTTTCCATGGAGAAAAGAACAGAAAATATTCAGAAATGATTTTTGGTTGGATGCTTTTTATATGTATTTCAATTTTTTTGTGTTTACTATTGTAATAAGTGGTTTTTATAAAATATTCGGAATGCTTTTAAGTGATTTAGGACTTACAATTGAGAGTTTTAAAATCTTTGATATTTCAAACTTCCCTAATTGGTTACAATTACTTATATTTTTTGTTTTATTAGATTTTGTTCAATGGTTTACTCATATTTTACTTCATCGTTATGAGTTTTTATGGAGATTTCATAAAGTTCATCATTCCGTTAAGGAAATGGGTTTTGCAGCACATCTTCGTTACCATTGGATGGAAAATATTTTATACAAACCTTTAAAAACTATAGGATTGATGCTGCTAGGTGGTTTCGAGCCACAACAAGCTTATATAGTTCATTTTATAGCCATAACTATTGGTCATTTAAATCATGCTAATATTAAAATATCGTGGGGTGTTTTTAAATATATTTTCAATAATCCAATAATGCATTTATACCATCATGCAAAGTTACTTCCTGAAAATTTTAAAAAAGGTGTGAATTTCGGTATTAGTTTAAGTTGCTGGGATTATTTATTTAAAACTGCTTATGTTCCGGACAAAACAGGGATGATTGATTTAGGTTGGGAAGGAGATGATGATTTTTCAAAAAATTTTTTTGGTCAGCTATTTGTTGGTTTTACGCCAAAAAAAAGAGCTAATAAAAAATAATTTAATAGCTCTTTTTTTATTTAATTAGGCAGTACAGTTTTTCCGTTCCACTCTAACATTCCTCCCATTAGGTTATTAGCTTCATTAAAACCTTGTGCAGACATGAATTGGCAAGCTTGTTCACTTCTACCGCCACTTCTGCAGTATACATAATAGTTTTTACTTTTATCTAATTCTTGAACCTCTTTCATAAAGGTTTGTGGTTCCATAATGTTAATCATTAAAGCACCTTCAATAATTCCTTCTGCGCATTCGCCTGGAGTTCTAACATCTAAAATTACGGTGTTTTCTTCTGTAAGTTTAGCGCTCCATTCAGATTGTGTTAAATTTTTCATGGTCTTAAATTATAGTATTATTGTAGTGTAGATGGACAAACATATTCTGAGATTGAAATATTTGTTTTTTTGATAGCTCCAAATCCTCCTTTTACATCTGTGAAATTATGTATTCCTCTACTTTTTAAAATAGAAGCTGCTATTACCGAACGATATCCTCCTGCACAATGAATATAGCTAGTTTTTTCAGTTTTATAGTTTTCTAAGTAGTCGTTTATTTTACTTAAAGGTGTGTGTATAGCATTTGTGACATGTGTAGATTGATATTCTCCAATATTACGAACATCAAATACTTTTTTGTTTCCCATTTCTAAAGCAAAATCTTCAGCAGTAATAGATCGAACTGTGTCTGTATCTTTTCCTGATTTTTCCCAAGCAAGATAGCTTCCTTTTAAGTATCCTAATGTGTTGTCAAATCCAACTCTAGATAGTCTTGTAATTACTTCCTCTTCTCTTCCTTCTGGGGCTACTAATAAAATAGGTTGCTTTACATCTGCAATTAAAGCACCTACCCAAGGAGCAAATCCTCCGTCAATACCAATAAATATTGATCGAGGAATATGGCCTAATACAAAATCATTCTGATTTCTTACGTCTAAAATAATAGCGCCTGATTCGTTTGCTTTTAGTTCGAATTCATCAGGAGTAAATCCCTTAGCCCCTCTCTTTATAATAGTATTTAAATCATCATATCCTTCTTTGTTCATTTGAACATTTTGAGGGAAATATGCAGGTGGTGGAAGTAAGCCCTCGGTAACTTCATTAACAAATTCAGCTTTACTCATGTCGGCTCTTAAAGCATAATTAGTTTTCTTTTGATCGCCAATTGTCCCTGTTGTTTCCTTGCTCATGTTTTTTCCACAAGCAGAGCCTGCTCCATGTGCAGGGTAAACGATAACATCATCCTGTAATGTCATTATTTTAGTTCTAAGACTATCATATAAATAACCTGCCAAATCATTTTCAGTAATACTTCCGTTTTTCTGAGCTAAGTCTGGTCTACCTACATCTCCAATAAATAATGTATCTCCACTAAATATTGCGTGATTTTCTCCTTTTTCATTTATTAATAAATAAGTAGTACTCTCCATCGTATGACCTGGAGTATGTAAAACTTTTATAATAATATTTCCAAGTTTAAACTCTTGATTGTCTTTTGCAATTGTAGCCTTGTAAGAAGTGTCTGCGTTTGGACCAAAAACAATTTCAGCTCCAGTTTGTTTTGCGAGGGTTACATGTCCGCTTACAAAATCTGCATGAAAGTGAGTTTCAAAAATATACTTAATTTTTGCTCCATCAATATTAGCTCTATTGATGTAGGGTTGCGTTTCACGTAAAGGGTCGATAATAGCAACTTCTCCGTTACTTTCAATGTAATATGCTCCTTGTGCTAAACACCCAGTATATATTTGTTCAATATTCATTTTCGTAATTTTTTTCAAATATAAAAATTGTAAGTTGCTTTTTATAACAACATCTATTGTATTACCGTAAAATTTATCTTTTTACGAAGAATTCCATATAAAATATAAAAAAAGCCATTAAAAATATAAAGTATCCAAAACCTTTTTTTAATTTTTTACCATTAATAAAGTTGCTTAAATAGCTCCCTATAAAAATACCTATTAACGATATTAATGTAAATATAGAGAGGAACATCCAATTAATTTCTAATGAAAAGGCATCTCCTAAGAAGAATCCAAATAAAGATTTTAAAGCTATAATAACCAAGGAAGTTCCTATTGCAGTTTTCATGTCTAAACTTGCTAAGATTACTAAGGCTGGAATAATAATAAAACCTCCTCCTGCGCCAATTAGCCCAGTTATTGAGCCAACTATAATTCCTTCAATTGAAATAAATAGATAGTTATATTTTTTTTTGTTTTTTTTTGTTTGTTCTTTTTTTTCTTTCAGCATAGAAATTGCTGCAGGAATCATAAGTATTGCAAATAAGCCAAACATTCCCATTCTTCTTGAAAACTCAAAATCATTGATTGTAAATAATATATCTGGTAATGCAGGAAGAACAAATTTCCTAACTATTGTAACGCCAATTATAGCAGGTACTCCAAATAAAAAAGCTACTTTAAAATTAACAAACCCTTTTGAGGATTGTTTGATTCCTCCAACGAGAGCACTAATTCCTACAATAAATAAAGAATAAGCTGTAGCAGTTTTTTCATCAATATAAAATAAATAAGCTAATATAGGGACAGCTAAAATTGAACCTCCTCCTCCGATTAAACCCAAGGAAACTCCTATAATTAGAGCTCCTAAATACCCCAAAAACTCAGTGATTTCCATAAGATTTTTAATTTAAATTTTAACTAACAATAGTATTAATAGCTAGGTGTATCTAATTTAATAGCTCACTAACAATATCTTCAATTTTTGAAACTAATACCAATTCTATTTTGCTGTTTTTTACAGAAATTTTATTGTGTTTAGATATTAATATTTTTGTAAAACCAAGTTTTTCAGCTTCAAGTATTCTTTGGTCAATTTTGTTGACAGGTCTTATTTCTCCTGATAGCCCTACCTCTCCAGCAAAGCATACATTTTTATCTATTACAACATCTTCATTACTGGATAAAATAGCTGCTACTACTGCTAAGTCAATTGCGGGGTCATCTACTGAAATACCTCCTGTAATATTTAGAAAAACATCTTTAGCACCTAATCTAAAACCAGCTCTTTTTTCTAAAACAGCTAAAAGCATATTTAGTCTTTTAGCATTATAACCAGTGGTGCTTCGTTGCGGTGTTCCATATACAGCAGTACTCACTAATGCTTGTATTTCTACAAGTAAAGTTCTCATTCCTTCTAAGCTAACTGCTATGGCATTTCCGCTAAGTTGGTCTGAGTTTTTAGAAATTAATATTTCTGAAGGGTTGGTAACTTCTCTTAATCCGTTACCAAGCATTTCAAATATTCCTATTTCCTGAGTGGAACCAAATCTATTTTTTATGGATCGTAATATTCTATAAACATGATTTCTGTCTCCTTCAAATTGCAAAACAGTATCAACCATATGTTCTAAAATTTTTGGTCCAGCTATATGACCATCTTTTGTAATATGACCAATTAGAAGAACAGGTGTTGAGGTTTCTTTAGCAAATTGAATCAGTTCAGAAGTACATTCTCTAATTTGAGAGATGCTACCTGCAGACGATTCTACAAAATCAGTATGCAGAGTCTGAATGGAGTCTATAACTACAAAATCGGGTTCAGTTAGTTCAATTTGCTTAAAAATATTTTGTGTTTTAGTTTCTGTTAAAACGAGACAGTTGTCTGAATTTTTAGTCAACCGTTCTGCTCTCATTTTAATTTGTTGAGCACTTTCTTCTCCAGAAACATATAAAGTTTTGAAGGATAACTTTAAGGCAAGTTGTAATAATAAAGTGGATTTACCAATTCCGGGTTCACCTCCTAATAAGGTTAGTGATCCTGGAACAATACCTCCACCTAGTACCCTATTAAATTCTTTACTTGTGGTTTTTAATCGTACCTCTTGTGAGGTTTGAATATCTGCTATCTTAACTGGTTTTGAAACTCTTTTTTTATTAGAAGAATTACCGATTTCCCAACTTTTTTTAATTTCTTTTTGCGTAATTTCTTCAACAATCGTATTCCAATTATTACAAGAGTTGCACTGACCTTGCCACTTTGCAAATGACGTTCCGCAATTTTGACAATAAAATGTAGTAGTTGTTTTAGCCATTATTTTAAACCGAAATCTGCTTTAATAATATCCGCATAATTCAACATATCTTCTTTTGTAATCCTTCCAATCTCTTCCATTACATATCCTGACTTATATGCTTTTAAAGCTTTTTTAGGCTCTCCAATATTTTCATAGTGGATACCCATATAATACATGCCTAATAATGATTCTGGATATTCTTCTTCAGCAAGTTTGCTTAATAATTTAAAGGCATCCCATTCTTCTGCTTTTTTAAGTGCAGCTTCAGTAGCGTTAAAGTCATTAATTCTAATTTTTTTGTTTAAACTATAAAGTTTATTTATGGAGTCGTATTTTTTAACAAGATAATCATATGCAGTTCCTTCATTAATAGTTAGCATTTTTTCTTTATACTCCTTTTTATCAATAGGTTTGTATAATTTATATGTTTTTTCAAAGGCAGTTGGGATTGTATGGTTTACCAATTCGTAATGTGTTTTTCCTTTGTGATAATTATAATTATAATTAAAGTTATCGTTTGAAATGATTTCTAATGATTTGTTTAATTCTTGTATACTAGTTTTACTTCTTTTTCTATCATTTTCCGCTGTTGCTAAATAGTAATAAATTGGTGATTCAAGATTTGTAAACTGTTCTTGTAATCTAAGATCCATTTTAGGAGTGAAACTTGGACTTAAAGCTATATAAGAGTTAAAGAATGGTTTTTCTTGAAATAAGTAAAAGTTTAAAAAATTTGCTGAATCTCCGTGACCAACAATTGTTCTGAAAGGAACTGTTCTGTAGTTGTTGTCAATAAAGTTAAATAAATCATAAGTTATAAATTCATAGAAAGCAGAACCTGTATCAGTTGGTAAACCATTAATTTCATCACAAGCAAAGTCAGCTTCTTTAGTTTTAATTTGATTTAATCCTACAACAATAGCATCTGGCATTTCGTCCCAATAGGAATAATAGTCTGCGATACCAGCAACGGGTTCAAATAAGTAATCACCATCAAATACAATAATTACCGGATACATAGTATCTACATTTTTTTCATAGTTTCTAGGGACTTGTATTTTTAGCTGTCTTTTTTCTCCATTAGGGCCATCAATTTCTCTGTAAACTGTTTGCGCAATTAGATTATTACACATAAAAGCAATAGCGATAAGTAAAAATAATTTTCTCATTTCGTTTAATTAGTTTCAATAATTGAAGTTACAATATACAGATTATTTCTTTCTGTTAAATATAGGAAGATAAAAGAACGATAAAAGTCCAATTACAATATTTAAAAGTGTTTGTGACCCCCACATAATCCAACCAATTGCAAGGCCGCTTTGGTTGCTGATATCAAATAAATTTAGTGTTTCTTGAATAACTAAAGGAAAACTCCCTAAGCCACCATTTGTTGCTGCCATTGTAAATGAACCTGTTATAAAGGGAGCTATGGCAATACTTGGTGGGGTGTTTATCGTTTCTGAAACAGAAAAAAAGATAACATAAAACATAAAAAAGTAACTAGTCCAAATAAATATTGTATGAAATATAAATGGCCACTTCTTTTCCATAGTTAATATACTAAGAACGCCATCTTTAAGTCCGAAAAAAAAGTTTTTTATTTTAGTTAGAATAGTATTATTTGGGTTTTTTAATATCAACCAAATAAAGCTTATAAGAAGTGTAATTCCAACTAAGATAATAACAATAAAATTATAGCTATTTATATTTTGAATTATAGTTTTTAAGACATTGATAATCATGTTGTAATGAAACACTAATGCAATTATAATAAAAACAAAACTCATTATTAAGTCGGCTATTCTTTCTGCTATAATTGTTCCAAAAGCTTTTTCAAAAGGTACACCTTCGTATGTGGTTAATGTGGTAGCTCGAAGTATTTCTCCAGAACGAGGTATTCCTAAATTTGCAAAATAGGCAATCATAACTGCCATAAAACTATTTAAGAACTTTGGTTTGTAGCCTAATGGTTCAAGGGTGAATTTCCATCGATATGCTCTAGATAGATGACTCATTAGTCCGATAGAAACTGAAGCAAATACCCATAGGTAATTAGCATCTTTTATATAGTTTATAACATCATTAATTTCCTTTGATGTAGCATTTTTGAATGTTAGCCAAATTAAAAAAGCACCAAATAGTATTGGTGCAATTATTTTTAATGTTTTTTTATATTTTCCTTTATCCAAATTATTTTAATAAGTTGTTTTCTTCATTCGGAAAAACTAAGGACGGTTTGAAGCTTTTGGCTTCTTCAATATCCATCATTGCATAGGTAATTAGTATTAAAACATCTCCAGGAGCAACTTTTCTTGCAGCTGCACCGTTTAAAGTTATTTCTCCAGATTTTCTTGGTCCGGGGATAGCATATGTTTCTAGCCGTTCACCATTATTATTATTAACAATTTGAACTTTTTCCCCTTGAACAATATTTGCAGCATCCATTAAGTCTTCGTCAATAGTGATACTTCCAATATAGTTTAGGTCAGCTCCTGTAACCTTAACTCTGTGAATTTTTGATTTTACTACGTGTACTAACATGTTTGCAAAGGTATTAATTTAATGCTATATTATCAATTAATCTTATTTTATCAATAAATGCAGCAATAAATATTCTACATTCTTGATTTTTCAACTTATTAACTGCAGGTTTTAGTGTTTTAGCATCTGCTATAGATACATATTCTAATTTAAAAATACTGTTTTTTGAAAATTGGTTAGTAACCCATTGCTCAACGTCACTAGCGTTTTTTGTTTTATATTGTTCTTTAGCCTCTAAAAGTGTTTTATAAATAAATGTTGCACTTTTTCTAGAGTTTGCTGAGAGTCTTTCATTTCTTGAGCTCATTGCTAATCCTGAGTCTTCTCGAAAAATATCACATCCAATTATATTAACTCTTAAGTTGTAATTGCTTACTAGTTTTTTTACAATTAGAAGTTGCTGAAAATCTTTTTCTCCAAAATAAGCGTTAGTTGGTTTAATTAGATTGAAAAATAAATCTAAGACAGTCCCAACTCCATCAAAATGACCTTTTCTGTGCTTTCCCTCCATTTCATTTTCTAAGCCATCAAAAGAATAACTTTTCGTTTCAATTTTACCTTGATATAATTCTTCGGCACTAGGAGCAAAAATTACAATAGTTGAGTCGATTTTTTTAATCAATTCAACGTCATTTTTTAAAGTCCGAGGGTATTTTTCTAAATCAATGGTGTTGTCAAACTGTGTAGGGTTTACGAAAATGCTAACAATAGTGATGTTGTTTTCTGTAGAA
>CAWVSR010000014.1:0-14785 GCA_963932865.1 uncultured Kordia sp.
GAAAGAAATGGTGTAGTTCAAATATCAGACACCCAAGCGATAGCAGAAAATACTTTTGGATTTTATTGGTTATGGGCACTGGTAATTATGTTCTTTAGTGGTATTATACTTTGGAAAAGCTTTAAGTTTTACTTTAACAGAAAAAACTTCTAAAGATTTTTATTCCTTTATATTTTTTTTATAATAATCGTACAGATTCTCTGCTGATGCTCCCGTCCATTTTTTAAAATAAATCATACAAAAGTGATATTGTAGTTTCCAAACACCATTGTTTTTGTATCTTCTTGCTGAGGTAGTAAGCCATTTTTGTATAACTACAAACTCTTTACGTGCATATAACTTATTAATTAAATCATTGTCTTCATAAACAGTAAACTGTTCGTTAAAACAACCAATGTCATTGAATAGTTTTTTAGTAATAAATTGACTTTGATCACCTCCTCTTGAAGCACGCCAATTAAATTGGGTTAACCAGCCAGTGAATTTTAGCCACCAATGATTGGAATCAAATTTCATTTTAAAACACCCGGCAGAGTTTCCTGTTTTGACTTCATTTAAAATATATAAATCAAAATCTTTAGGAGGTAAGGAGTCTGCATGAAGAAAGTAAAGAATATTTCCTACAGCAATTTTAGCTCCCTTATTCATTTGTTTTGCTCTTCCTTTTTCAGATAAAATTAATTTAATTTTATGGTTAATAATAGAAAATTCAACAACTATTTTTTGGGTGTCATCAGTGCTACCACAATCAACAATAATAATTTCAGAAATATTTATTGTAGCGCTGTTTTGTAATAAATGAAGCAATAAATATTTGATGTTTATTGCTTCATTTAAGGTAGGTATAATGATGGAAATATTATTTTCCTTCATTGTATTATGACTTGGTTTTAACCCATACATTTACTAAATCTTCTAAAGTTGTAAGTGGTACAGCACCGTTAGTTAATACTACATCATGAAATTCTCTAATATCAAATTTGTTTCCAAGTTGTTTTTTAGCATTCTCACGAAGGTCTAATATTTTATTCATTCCAATTTTATATGCTGTAGCTTGACTTGCCATTACAATATGACGTTCCACCATTTTTACGCCATCACTTTTACTGTTTGGTGTATTTGTAGTATAGTAATTAATACCATCTTCTCTAGTCCATTTTTTTGCATGAATCCCAGTATCTACAACTAATCTACAAGCTCTCCATAATTCCATAGCTAATCTACCAAAATCAGAGTAAGGGTCGCTGTACATTCCTATTTCTTTTGGTAAGTACTCGTTATATAATCCCCATCCTTCAACATAGGCAGTATATCCTCCTAATTTTCTGAACATTGGTATGTTTTCTAGTTCTTGAGCAATAGAAATTTGCATGTGGTGTCCAGGAATTCCTTCATGATAAGCTAATGCTTCCATTTGATAGCTTGGCATAGATTTCATATCATATAAATTAGCATAATATCTTCCAGGACGAACACCATCTGGAGTTCCTCTTTGATAAAAAGCTTTCCCTGCACTTTTTTCTCTAAAACCTTCAACTGCTTTTACAATAATATCTGCTTTAGGTTTTGTTAAGAATAATTCGTCTAATTTTATTTTCATACTATCAATTAGAGCAACAGCTTTATCTATATAAGCTTTTTTCCCCTCAGGTGTTGTAGGGTAATAAAACTGTTCGTCATTTCTCATGAATTGGAAAAAATCTTGTAATGAACCATCAAATTTAACTACTTTCATAATGTCACGCATTTCATTATGTATTCGTTCTACTTCACTAATACCTAATTGGTGAATTTCCTCAGCAGTCATATTTGTTGTAGTCGTGCGTTGTAAAGCATTGTTGTAAAACGCTGCTCCATTTGGAAGTTTCCAAACACCATCATCGGTAGAGGCTTTTTCTTGTTGATTTTCTAATAACTTTATTAAGGAACTATATGCAGGTTTTACATATTTAAATAAAGCATCGTTAGCATCTTTTATGAGCGTTTCCTTTTCAGAGGCTGCAATATCAAGTTTATTAATTTTATTTTTAAAATCTTTTAAAAGAGTACTTTCTCTCATTGATTTACTGAAGGGATATCCTTTAATAATATTTTTTGAATCATCAATAACTTTTTCAAAAACAAACTTTGGAGGTAATATACCTTTTGAATCTCTTGTTTTTAAACCTTCTTCTAGTTGTAAAAATAAAGTGCGTATTCCTTTTAATCTTGAAATATATGCACGTGCGTCTGTAGTGTCTGATATTTCATGCATGTTAATCAAAAATGCAGGAACTTCAGATTGTCTTCCATGCATTTGATTTATAGGATAATTATGAAATCTATATTTAAAATCTGAGATGTTATTTTCAAAACCCTTTTTTGCAAGCTTAAAACTTAATAAAGTCTCTTTATTTAATAACGCGATGTTGATAGAGTCATTTAAATAGCGTAATCTTTCTTTCGTTTTTACTAATTCTTTTTGTGCTGCTTTATCAGAAATATCATCCCATTTACCATAGTCATCAGTTTTTTGTCCTAAATATGTTTGACGCATTGGTGAATCAGCAACATCTTTTTCAAAGGTTTTTTGAAACCAATTATTTAATTTTTTTGACTCAAGTTTAACAAGTTCATCGTTGCTAACTTGTTTCTCCGTTATTTCTTTTTTACATGAAGTGAATAAAACAGTTCCAATGAATAAAGGTATTAGGATGCTATTAATTTTCATATTTTTTTAATTTAATTTCTTGCTAAGTTACTACAATACTATTTATAAAATTAACCCCAAAAAGATTGGTTGTTTATTCGTTTAAACTCCAATTATAGTTCTTGAAACTTTTTTTTGCAGAAGATTCAATTCTAATATTACTATACTTGTTGAGGTAATTAATTAAGTTTCCATCCTTCTTAAAATCTTTAGAAAACCACTTAAAAATTTTTGATAATATAATACTTTGTTCAGTAATTATATTTCTGTTTTTATCATTTATAAATTGAGATGTTAATGTATCTAAATCTTCATTAACGGTTAGTTCTCGGAAAGCTTTGTTTTGTAGTGGAGGACAAGAATAGGAGGCGCAATTAATTCCAAAATGAATTCTTGGGTCGTTCATTTTTCGTAAGATATTATGCTCTATATCATTTAAACTATAGTGTTTTTTTCCAATTTTAATAAAGAGTAAATCCCAAGGTTTTTTAATTTCTTTAATACTTTTTAGTGGGTAATTATCAATAATTAATTTAATTGTAAATGCATTATATACATTCATCCAATAGGCTATTTTTTTCTCTTCAGACCATGTTGGATTAGGAGTGTTTTTTGAAAGCTCCGAAAGGAATGATGTAAATGTTTTTTTGTCCTTAATGAATCCTTTATAATTTACAATTCCAAGATTAGAAACATGATTTTTTAGTAGTATATTATAATTAGTATAATCTATTTTTATGATACTATCATTAACATTTTCAGGAATTAAAACCTCTTTAATATTTTTTAAGTTAAAAGCATTACTGTTGTTATAAACACATAAAAATAGAAATAAAATGGAAATAGAATTTATAGTTGCTTTCATATTGTAATATAGTGAATTATTATAGCTGTAGCCTGAATTAAAATTAAGTATTAACACCAAAAAAGCACTGTTAAAAAACAGTGCTTTGATTTATTATTTTCAATTGTTGATTAACAACATCCACCACCATCATAATGAAAAGTTGATTCTGAAAAGTAAATGTCATCTCTATTTAAAGCTTGTAAAGCAGCAGCAGTTTTATCACAAATTGCTAAAGGCTGATTTTTTAATAGGATGTGTCCTAGTTTATCATCAAAATAATCCTCGTCACCATAATAGATAGCTGCTTTTCCAGTAAAGATACATGGCCCGTCTTCAGGCATCGGATCTTTAATAGCTGCAACTTCTATAGATTCTATATAAATTAACTCGTCAGTAGGATAATTTTTTGGATCTAAAATTCTGTAGGGTTTGCGAGCTCGAATTTCTATAGTACCAAAGCCAGCATCTGTTAAGGCTTTTACATATTCTGCAATTGGCAAACTTCCACTTAAGCATAGCGCTCGTAAACGTTCATCATTACGTAAGGTATCATTCATTGGTTGCTCACAAGTTGGGTCACTCATAACTAATCTACCATGAGGTTTTAGAACACGGTACATTTCTGCTATAGCTTTCTTCAAATCTTCTGCTTTAAAAATATTAAAAAGACAGTTTTGAGCAGCTACATCAATAGAGTTGTCATCTACAGGTAAGTTCATTGCATCTCCTTTTTTTAGGTCGACAAATTCACTTTTAAACCAATCATTTTGTTCTTCAGCTATTTTAAAGTTTTTTTTAGAGGCTTCTAACATTTCATCTACTACATCCACTCCAATAACTCCTGATTTTTGTCGGTTGAAATATGAAAATTGTAATAACTCCATTCCTCCACCTACACCAACATATAGCATGGTAGGATTGTTAGATAAATCACGAGCATGAACAGTAGAACCACAACCGTAGTTCATTTCTTGCATAATTTTCGGAATCTTTAACCCTGGTAATTCCCATATTGGATTTGTTGTGCAACATAATCCAACATCTGGTGTTAAAGCTGCTTCTTTGTATACGTCGTGTGTAGTGTCTAGATAACTCATGTTTTGAAATATTATACCGATATTCTTTATGAATTTGTTCGGTTTCTATTATTTTGTATATATTTTGAAAGTTGTAATTATTATTACAATAGTTTCATTAATTCTTTAAAAAGGATAATCATTTTAGGTTCTGCTTTTCCTGCAATAGCAATAATTTCTTCAATATTTACAGGTTGTAAATTATCAGGATTACATTCATCTGTTAAAACAGAAACCGCAGCAGTTTCAATATTTAAATGATTAGCCACAATAATTTCTGGAACCGTACTCATTCCAACGGCATCTGCTCCTAGAATTCCTAACATTCGGTATTCTGCTCTTGTTTCTAATTGAGGACCAACAACACTTGCATACACGCCTTTGTGAAGTGTAATATTGTTTTTGGTTGCAATGGTTTCTAATTTCGAGTTAATTTCTGCAGAATATGGCGCAAGCATGTCTGTAAATTGTGTTCCGAATTCACCAACATTTGCAAACGCTAAGGGAGAGCTTCCTTGCAAATTGATGTGGTCATCAAGTAACATTAAATCTCCTTTTTTATAGTTTAAGTTAATTGCTCCTGCTGCATTTGACACGAGAAGTTTTTTAATTCCTAAACCATGCATAGTTCTTATTCCATAGGTTACTTCCCATAAGTTATATCCTTCGTATAAATGAAACCTACCAGACATAACTATTACTTTTTTACCTTCTAAGTTTCCGTAAATAAGTTTTCCGGAATGAAATTCTACTGTAGCTTTTGGAAAGTGTGGTATATCAGCATATGCAATTTCTTTTTCTACTTCTATTTCGTCTACTATGCGTCCCAATCCAGTACCTAGTACAATACCTATTTCAGGAGTATTAATTCCATTTAATTTTAAATATGAAATGGTTTCTTTTAAATGTTGTTTCTTCATATGTTCATTTCACTAATGTGAACTATTTTTAATTTTCCAAATAAGGTTTAAAGACATCATAATTTTTTACATCCTCATAAACGTCAATATCATTTAAAGTTTCTAAAAGAAATACTGATTTATTTTTTAAGTCACTTAACGTGTCATTTCTTACAGTTTCTGTTCCCCAGTTTTTATTTTCAAAAATATTGGGTTGTAGGTTTTTCATTCCTAATAAATAGTATCCTCCATCTAAAGCTGGGCCCATAACAACGTCATGAGAGGTTAGTTTTTCAAATGCATCTTCAATATGTTTTGGCGTTAAATCATATAGATCACTACCAACAATAATTACTTTTTCGTATCCTGATTTAAAGCTATCTGCAAATGCATTTTGCATTCGATATCCTAAATCTTCTCCCTGTTGTTGGTGTTTTTGGTAGATGTTATCATCCCATAAATCATTTATTCTAACTTTTACGGAATAATAAACAGCCTTATCACACTCAACTTTTGCTACAATTTTTGAAGTATGATCTAATAAAATTTTATATATAGTTAGTGCATTTTTGTTTCCAATACTTTTTGCTAAACGAGTTTTACATTTACCAAGCTCGGGATTTCTAGTAAAAATCAAGATGAGGTTTTTAGTCATATATTTTTTCTCCTTTAAGCAACCATTTACTCCATTCTTGATTGAAACAATGAACTTTTTGAGTAGCAATTTCATTATTATCTACTACTGGATTATTGCTGTTCTTCCATTTAAAAATACCTCCATATAGATTATAAACGGTAAATCCTTCATCTAAGAGTTTTTCTCCTACTTTTTCACTTCGATAACCAATTGAACAGTATACAACGATAGGTATGTTTTTGTCAATTTTATGTTTAATCATTTTCACATTAAAATCATTATAAGTAATAGATATTGCATTTTTTATATGACTTACATTGTATTCTTTTAATTCTCTAATGTCTAATATGGTATAGTTTTGATTGTTTTCTCTCAGTTCTTCAGCATGTATAAACGGTACTGTTTTGTCTAAGGTGTTGTCTATCATTTTTTCAAACGATAAGTCTTGTCCTAAGCAAATAGAACATATCAATACAAATATGTAAGTTAAAATTTTGATACGCTTTATGCTACAGTTCCTTGACAGCTACTTCCTGCACCTGCAGTACATCCATAGCAATGTTGAGAAATAATTATTTTCCTTTTTTGTAATAGCTCTTCGTTATACTCACTAATGTGTTTTACTTTACTAGCAACTTTTAATTCAAGCATTTGGTTAAAGTCACAGTCATAGAGCCATCCGTCCCAACTAATTGAAATAGTATTGGTACACATAACACTTGAAACTGCTGCAGGATTATAAGCGTCGACTAATGAATACATATAGTCTTCATAATTTTCAGAAGCAATTAAGTAATCTAAAAATCTACTGATAGGTAAATTTGTAATAGCAAATAAATTATGAAACTGAATATCAAAGTCTTCTTTCAAAGCTTTTTTAAAATCCTTTTCCATAGATGCTTGGTCTCCTGGTAAAAAAGCTCCTGAAGGATTGTAAACTAAATCTAATCTTAAATCACTTCCTGGCATTCCATATCCAACTGCATTTAATTCCTGTAATGCTTTTATAGATTTATCAAAAACGCCACTACCTCTTTGTTTGTCAGTTTTTCCTCTCGTCCAATGCGGCATAGATGAAACTACATGTACATTGTGTTTTTTGAAAAATTCAGGAAGATCATAATATTTTTTATTTGCTCTAATGATAGTTAAGTTTGAACGAACAATAAAATCTTTGATTCCTGCTTTTGAAGCCTCTTCAACAAACCACCTGAACTCAGGATTCATTTCTGGCGCTCCCCCAGTTAAATCTAAAGTATGTGCTTCGGTTTTTTTAATTACCTCTAGGCATTGCATCATCGTTTCACGAGTCATAATTTCCTTTCGGTCAGGTCCAGCATCTACATGACAATGTTCACAAACTTGATTACACATATACCCCAAGTTTATTTGAAGGATTTCAAGTTTATTAGGTGTTAATGGAAACTGATTTGTTTCTTTTATTTTAGCAGCAAAAGTTTGTAGTTCCCCATTTGCGAATACCCCATTAGACAACAATTCTAATTGACGATTTGAATTTGCTAAGTCACTATCTCTTTTTTGTAGGGATTTTATCATGTTTTTTTAAATAGTTAAAAAACGGTTTGATTACATTTCTAATTTATTCACCTTATTCATCATTTGTACACCATGTACAAGAGTAGCACCACTTTTAATAGCAGCACCAACATGCAATGCTTCCATCATTTCTTCTTTAGTAATTCCACGTTGTAATCCATCTTTGGTATAGGCATCAATACAATACGGACATTGTTCAGTATGTGCCACAGCTAAGGCAATTAGTGATTTTTCACGAGCAGTTAATGCCCCTTCTTCAAATACTTTTCCATAATAATCAAAAAACTTTGTACCAAGCTCTTCATTCCATTCTGTTATTTTTCCAAATTTTCTTAAATCTGCCGGATCGTAGTATGTTTTTGCCATAGTATTTTAATGTTTTGATATAGTCGAATAGTAAAAGTAAGTCTTACAAGTTAAATTAAAAATATAAAAGTCGTTTAAATAGTTTACTTTTGCAAAATGACGAATGAATTAAGGTTATCAGACTGGTTACCAACCACTAACAAGGAAGTTAAGATTCGTGGGTGGGAGGAATTAGATGTAATATTATTTAGTGGAGATGCTTATGTAGATCATCCTTCTTTTGGTCCGGCTGTAATTGGTAGGATTATCGAGGATTGCGGTTTAAGAATTGCAATTGTTCCTCAGCCCTCTGTAACTGACAATTTACAAGACTTTACAAAGTTAGGGAAGCCTAATATGTTTTTTGCGGTTACTTCAGGAACAATGGATTCCATGGTAAGTAATTATACTGCATCAAAAAAACAACGTGAAAAAGATGCGTATACACCAAATGGTGATAAAGGATTACGTCCTGATTATGCAACATCGGTATATTCAAAAATATTAAAGGAAAAGTTTCCTGATGTACCTATTGTAATTGGTGGTATTGAAGCTTCATTACGTCGAGTAACACATTATGATTACTGGAGTGATAAATTATCACCAGATATATTAACGACCTCAAATGCAGATTTGTTAGTATATGGAATGGGAGAACAGCCTTTAAGGGATGTTATTGCATTGTTGAAAAAAGGTGTTCCGTTTAACTCTTTAAAAACAATTAAGCAAACAGCATATCTTCAAAACAAAGAAGAAGAATTACAGAAAAATAAAAATTGGACTGCAGTAGAGATTGCTTCTCACGAAGCTTGTTTGGCTGATAAAAAAACTTTTGCTTCCAATTTTAAAGTAATAGAGCAAGAATCAAACAAAACTTACGGACAACGAATTATTCAATATGTAGGAGAAAACAGATTGGTTATTAATCCACCTTATCCTACAATGACTGAAAAAGAAATTGATAGTTCTTTTGATTTGCCTTATACTCGTTTGCCACATCCTAAATACAATAAACGAGGTCCTATTTCTGCTTTTGAAATGATTAAGTTTTCTATTAATATTCATCGTGGTTGTTTTGGTGGATGTAGTTTTTGTACGATTTCTGCACACCAAGGAAAATTTATTGCAAGTAGAAGTAAAGAGTCTATCATGAAAGAGGTGGATACTGTTGCGAATATGGACGATTTTAAAGGTTATTTTTCTGATATTGGTGGCCCCTCTGCTAACATGTATCAGATGAAAGGGAAAGTGCAATCTATTTGTGATAAATGTGTAGCTCCATCTTGTATTAGTCCTGTTATTTGTAGTAACTTAGATACCTCTCACAAGCCTTTAACAGATATTTATCAATCCGTTGATAAGCATCCAAAAGTTAAAAAATCATTTATAGGAAGTGGAATCCGTTATGATATGTTGGTTCCTGAATTTAATAAAAAAGCAGACCCTAAAGAATTAGAGGAATATACAGAAGAAGTGTTAACAAAACATGTTTCAGGAAGGTTAAAAGTAGCGCCTGAACATACCTCAGACCCTGTTTTGAAATTAATGCGTAAGCCTTCTTTTTCAAATTTTCATCAATTCAAAAAACTATTTGATAAAATTAATATAAAAAAGAAATTAAATTTACAGCTAATCCCTTATTTTATTTCAAGCCATCCTGCAAGTGAGTTGGAAGATATGGCAAATTTAGCAGCTGAAACTAAGGATATGGGATTTAAATTAGAGCAAGTACAAGGTTTTACTCCAACACCAATGACGGTTGCTACCGTTATTTACTATAGTGGATATCATCCTTATACCTTAAAGAAAATGAAAACACCTAAAACGCAGCAGGAAAAAGAAGACCAGCATCGTTTTTTCTTTTGGTATAAGCCGGAAAATCAAAAGTGGATTCGTAATTCGCTAAAAAAGGTTGGACGTTTTGATTTAATAGATCGTTTATTACCAAAAACCGATGAGCTCAAAAAAGAATCTTTTAAAAAGAATAACTCAAAAGTTAATTCAAACAAATCTAGTTTTAAAAGTATTTTGCCAAAAGAGGATTCTAGAAAAGGTTCTTACAAGACAAAAACAAAAGATAAGAATAAGTACAAAAAGAAAAGAAGGCGTTAAAAAATTTGATACAAACTAAAAAAACCTAAAAATTGATTTTTAGGTTTTTTTAGTTTGGTAATTATCGTTTATTATTTTTAGGTTTTAAAACAAATGCCCCTTGAAACTCTTCATTTATTTTTAATAAAGCTCTATCGGCATCAAGTCTATTTCTGAATTCTCCAACCCTTACTTTATAATTTGGTTCTTCATAAACAATGTTAGATTTTAGATCAGGAAATTTATTTTTACACTCTTTTAAAGTCTTCCTTGCGGTTTCTAATTCTCCAGAAATTACCTGAATAGAAAAGTGTGTTTTTAGCTCTCCAATAGTTAACAAATGTTTACGCTCTTTAAGCAATTTGTCTATTTTATTATCTTGCTGAATACTAATAGTTCCTTCTTGTGCATTGCTTTTTAATGCAATAAATATAGCTAAGATTGCTACTGTGTTTCTTAGGGTTAACGGTAAGTTGTTCATAATGAATTGTCTTGTTACAAAAGTACATTATTTTACTAGTTTTTTACAATGCGTAAATCTTATTTAGAATATCTATAAATTAGAATTAACATATCAATAACATTTAAAAATATCAATCTGAAATAGTATTTTTGTGCTATCAATTTTTTCTGAGGTTATCACTTTTCAATAACACTAGAAAAAATCGTACCAAATGAGAAAAAGTCCTGAGTTGTTTTTTTCAGGGAATACTAATAAATTATGGATAAATTACAGATGAAACAGGTGAAACACCGTAATTCAACTTCTAAAGTTCTAGGTTTTTGCATGGCAGTGATGCTTGCATTTTCTACTTCCATTTTTGCTCAAGGCGATCCTGCTGCGGGTAAATCATTGTTTAATTCTAATTGTGCTGCTTGTCATAAACTTGATAAAGATATGACCGGACCTGCATTAAGAGGAGTTGCAGGACGTCACGAAAGAGATTGGCTTTACAGTTGGATCCGTAACAGTTCTAAGTTAATTAAGTCAGGAGATGCTTATGCTAATGAGATATACGAGAAGTATAACAAAACAGCGATGACGGCATATCCTCAATTTTCTGATGCTGATATTGATAATATACTAGCTTATACTATGGAGCCAAAGGCTGTTCCTGTTGCTGCTGTGGCGGCTGCTGGAACTAATGCAAGTTCTGAAGGTGGTACTGTTAGTACGGATGTTGTCTTAGGTTTATTGGCATTGGTGTTGGTTGTTTTAGTTTCTATGTTGTACATGGTTACAAAAACATTAAATAACCTTGCGAATCAAGGTGGTGTTGAAGTTGTAAAAGGCGATCCGATTTGGAAACGTTTTGTTAAGAATCAATTCTTGGTGTTAGTTTCAGTAATTTTCTTTTTATTATTTGCTGCTTATCAAATGTTTGGATTCTTTATGCAAGTTGGAGTTGATCAAGGGTATAAGCCAGTTCAGCCAATACATTACTCGCACAAAATACATGCTGGTCAAAATCAGATAGACTGTAAATATTGTCATTCATCTGCAAGGGTGAGTAAGCATTCTGGTATACCTTCATTGAATGTTTGTATGAATTGTCATAAAAATATTGGTGAGGTTGCTGAGAGTACTGGGAATGATGAGTATAGTAAGGCGTTTTATGATAATGAAATACAAAAGCTTTATAAGGCAGTTGGATGGGATGGTCAGAAATACACTGGTGAAACAGAGCCGGTAAAATGGGTGCGTATTCATAATTTACCTGACTTTGCTTATTTTAATCACTCACAGCATGTTACTGTTGCAGGCGTTGCTTGTCAAAAATGTCACGGTCCTGTTGAGGAAATGGAGATAATGGAGCAACATGCACCATTAACTATGGGGTGGTGTATTAATTGTCATCGCGAAACAAATGTGAAAACTGAGGGTAATGAGTATTACGCTAATATTCACGAAGAATTAAAGAAAAAATATGGTGTAGACCAACTTACGGTTGCTCAGATGGGTGGATTGGAATGTGGAAAATGTCACTATTAATAATTAAAGAAGTTAATATCAAACAATAATATGGCATCAAACAAAAAATACTGGAAAAGTGTTGAGGAGTTAGATACTAACTCAGTTGTTGAGGCGCTACAACAAAGTGAATTTGTTGAAGAGATACCTGTTGGAGATTTTTTAGGAGACAAAGAAACTCTTGAAGATTCATCAACTACTCGTCGTGATTTCCTTAAGTATGTCGGGTTCAGTACAGCTGCTGCGTCTTTGGCTGCTTGTGAGGGTCCTGTGGTTAAATCAATACCATATGTAGTACAGCCGGAGCAAATTCGTCCTGGGGTTGCAGATTTTTATGCGACAACAATTGCGAATGGTTTTGACTTTGCTAGTGTATTGGTTAAGACGAGAGAAGGGCGTCCAATTAAATTAGAGCCTAATAAGTTAGCTCTTTCAAATGGAGGTACTACTGCTCGTGTTCAAGCGTCTGTTTTATCATTATATGATAATATGCGTTTGAAATCTGCTAAAATAGGTGGAGCGATTGCAACGTGGACTAAATTTGATGACAGCATAACTAAAAAACTTGTAGAATTGAATAGTGTTGGAAAAGAAATTGTGTTGTTAACACAAACTTTTGCAAGTCCTTCAACTACTCGTTTAATATCAGAATTTAAAGGAAAATATCAAAATACTCGTCACGTTGTTTATGATTCAATTTCTGAATCTGCTGCACTTGATGCTTTTGAAGAAAAATATGGCGAGCGTGGTTTTGCAAATTACCAACTTACCGATGCGGATTTAATTGTTTCTGTTGGAGCAGATTTCTTAGGAGATTGGCAAGGTGGAGGTTATGAAGGTGATTATGCAAAATGTCGTGTTCCGAAAAACGGAAAAATGTCACGTCATGTACAGTTTGAATCTAACATGAGTTTGTCTGGTTCTAACGCAGATTTACGTGTGCCGTTAACTCCGTCTGAACAGAAAGTTGCTTTAGCTAAACTATATGGTTACATAACTGGAAGTAATGTGTCAGGTAAGTTACCTAAGGCTGTTGACGTTGCTGTTAAAAATGTTTCTGCAGAGTTAAAAAGAGCTGGAAGCAGAGCTGTTGTTTTAACTGGTTTACAAGATAAAGGAGCTCAGTTGGTTGTTTTAGCAATTAATGAAGCTTTATCAAGTAAGGCTTTTTCAGTTGATACTCCAATTAAAATTAGGCAAGGTAGTGATGTTGCAATGGATAAGCTTGTTGCAGATATAAAAACAGGTAAGATTGGTGCTGTAATCATGTGTGGTGTTAATCCTGTGTATACCTTAGCGAATGGTGAAGCATTTGGTGAGTCATTAAAGAAAATTGAATTAACGGTTTCTTTTACTGAGCGAGAAGATGAAACTTCTGGGTTTGTAAAGTATTTAGGTGCCGCTCCGCATTTCTTAGAATCATGGGGAGATGTAGAGTTTAAAAAAGGTCATTATAGTTTAATGCAGCCTACCATTAAGCCGTTATTTGATACTCGTCAATTTCAAGATTCATTATTGAAATGGATGGGTAGTAATGAGTCTTATTATAATTACATTAAATCTACTTGGTCAACAGGGTTCTTAGGTGGGTCTTCTTGGAATAAAGCACTTCATGATGGTGTTTTAATTTCTCCAGTTGTTGACGCAAAAATAAATACTATTGATAAGGATAGTGATAGTGTATCATCTTCTAAGTTAGTTAAAGCTGTTTCTGAATTATCAAAATCTTCTTCTAAAGGAATGGAGTTGACATTGTATCCAATGACCGGTATGGGTGATGGACAAATGGCAAATAATCCTTGGTTACAAGAATTTCCTGATCCTTTAACAAGAGCTACTTGGGATAATTATTTAACAATGTCACAGGCTGATGCGGATCGTTTAGGATTAAGTTTAGAGCAATCTACTTTTTTCACAGAAGCTCGTAATGATGCAAATGGTGGTTTAAATGGTACTTATGCTAATGTTACTGTTAATGGCGTTACTGTAAAAGTTCCTGTTATGATTCAACCTGGACAAGCGGTTGGTTCTGTAGGTATGCCTTTTGGTTATGGAAGAAAAGAAGGTTTAAAGAAAGAAATGCAAACTGGTGTTAGTGCATATAAATTATATGCTAATGCTAATACTATACAGGATGTTAAAATTGAAGTAGCTGAGGGAATTCATGAATTCGCTTGTCTTCAATTGCATAATACATTAATGGGTAGAGGAGATATTGTAAAAGATACTACTCTAGAAATTTTTAATACAAAAGATGCTAAGGTTTGGAATCCTAAACCACATGTGTCTAAAGATCACGTAATGATTCCTGCTTCAGATCCTGATGCAGATTTATGGACTTCTTTCGATCGTTCAGTAGGTCATCACTTTAATCTTTCAATTGATTTAAATTCATGTACTGGTTGTGGTGCTTGTGTTATTGCTTGTCATGCAGAGAACAATGTTCCTGTAGTTGGTAAGTCAGAAGTTCGTAGATCAAGAGATATGCACTGGTTGCGTATTGATAGATATTATTCTTCACAAGATACTTTTATTGGAGATGTTGATAAAAAAGATAATATAGCAGGATTAGGTAGTTCATTATCAGAATTTGGTGAGTTAGAAAGTCCTTCTGCAAACCCGCAAGTTGTTTTTCAACCTGTAATGTGTCAGCACTGTAATCACGCTTCGTG
>CAWVSR010000015.1:0-14468 GCA_963932865.1 uncultured Kordia sp.
TCTCTGTTCAAAAACAGCAGGTTTAATTTTTCTAAGAAAAGGTTTGAACAAAAAATTAGCTACCGATTTTTTATGTCGCACATAACACGTTAACTCTTCAGGAACAGCTCCTAAAGTACTTTTAATTTCTCCTGAAGTTCTTCCGAAATTAATTCGTTTTAATCTTCTATTTATTCCTATACGCACATAATCATAGAGCATTCTAGAATAAATCGAATGTTTTTTATTTAACTCATAATCAATACCTAAATAATGGGCATCTAACGCGTTTAAATTTACTACACCACTCATAAAACCAACCAAGTTGTCTTCTAAAAAATAACCTCTTAGTATGAAATTATTTTTTAGCTGTTCTTTTAAAGAAATATATGTAGCTATATTTAATGTTTCAGGGTTAAAACTAGATTTGTTTTTAACATTATAATATAAATTTGCTAACTCCTTTTTATGGGTTTTAATATCCTCTGATGTAAAGTCTTTAGCAATTAAACTCTCACTTGTTTTGTATGCCTTTTTTGCTTTAACTCTATATTTAGACTTAAAAGAACTTAAGTAATCCTCAAAGCTTTTCCAGGATGAATTTAATGTAAGTAACATATTAGAATCTACTTGAACTGGAGAATAATTATACGCTTTTAAATTATTTGCAATAGGCAATGATTTTGTAATAAAATCTTTTAGCAAAATAATATCTACCCATTTTTCAAGATATTTATTTGCATTTATAATTACCTGAACACCTTTAATTAACTCTTCTATTACTAATTTTTTGTCTTCCTTGGGCTTAATATATATTCCGTGCTCACCACTTAAAAAAACGCTTCCGCATATCATTATTTTAACGTAGTCTCTTTTCATCAACCTCCCAAGCCATGAGCTCGCTTTTTGAATAAATACATTTGCATTAGAAGTGAAATCTACTTGAAAAAAATCAAATTCTAAAACTTGAATAACTGCAATGGAAATTGGCTGTTCTTTACTGTAAACTACTAAATAGAAAAACTGTATTCTATTAGAATTGTTAACTTCAAACGCATTTAAATAACCTTTACTAAAATACACATTGTTAGCAACCGATAAACTTTCCCAAACTAAATCAGGAACTTCATCAATATAATTGAATATTCTAGTGGAATAATTCATTAAGTAGCTTTTGCTAATTTAGATGGCTTACTAACTAAATATACTCCTGTAAAAATTAATACTGCTGCAACTATTTTTGTAATACTCATAGAGTCACTCCCCATTAAAATTGCAAATATCCCTGCTATTACAGGCTGTAAATACAAAAAGGTACTTACCGTAGAAGCTTTTAACTCTCTTAGTGCTAGCGGATTTAAAATATAGGTTCCAAAAGTTGCTGCAACAATAACAAATCCTACAGAAAAGTAGGTGTATGGATTAAATGTGCTCCATTGCACATCGCTTAACTCATTGAAGCCAAACGGCGTAACCATTATTAAACCAAATAAAAATAACCATTTTATAAAAGTAAATGGATGGTACCTGCTTGTTAGCTGTTTGATTATAATAATATAAATACTATAGGATACTGCATTAATAAATACTAAAAAATTACCTAACAATATGTTGTCATTTGCCTGTACTGATTTACCATATAATGTTAACACCAAAGCACCAGAAAGCCCTAATATTACTCCAATAACTTTCATAGAAGTTATTTTTTCTTTCAATATAAAAGCAGATAATAACAACACAATTATAGGCACTACCACCATAATTACAGATGCATTTATAGGGGTAGTATAAGAGAGCCCTTTAAAAAAGGTTAGCATATTTAATGCTACACCAAAAAAAGCAGCTGCAATGAAAATTAAAAAATCTTTTGGTGCAATTTTCTCTTTAGGTACAAAGAAACTAAAAATCCAAAATAATACAGTCGCTCCCAACAATCGTAATAAAATAAAACCATAGGGTTTTATAAAACCTCCATCTATTACATCATTCGCAAATGTGAAAGTAATACCGTAAAATAATTGAACCAAAAACGCAGCAATAAATGCAAAATTCTTTTTACTAAACATGAATGTATTCTTTTGCTGAACTGATTGTTTTTTTAGAATTACCAATAAATATCTGATCATTAAATAACAAAACCGGTCGTTTTAAAAACGTGTAATGTTCTAGAATATATTTTTTATAATCTTCCTCTGTTAAAGATGCGTTTTTTAAATCCTTTTCTTTGTAAAGTCTCGCACGCTTACTAAACAACGCCTCATAACTCTCTGATAGGTTATACATTTGTTCTAACTGAACTTCAGTAATTGGATTTGATTTTATATCCTGCAAAACAACATCTGACGGCAAATTTAATTCTTCAATAATTCGCTTGCAGGTGTCACAGGTTGACAAGTAATATAATTTTTTCATTTTTTTTATAAAATAAGAAATACAAAAATAAGCTCATTTAAATCAATACTGATTATATTTAACTTAGACTTTTAAGTTGTTTTTACAATCTAAGACTAAAACAATTTTACTAATCTATTTTTTTTAAATTTATATATACCGGAAAATGATCACTATACCCTCCTAAATAGCGATTTCCGATGAATGTTCTAAATGGCAAGCCTCTATTTCTTCCTTTCCATTCTTTTAAAAAATCATTATCAAAAATATCTGCATTTTGAAAACTATGCTTTCCTTTTTCAAGTTTAAAAAAATTATGCGAAAAAATAATTTGATCAAACAAATGCCATTTTGAATAATGACTCAAACTACCACGAGTTATATTGATTAATTTTTCAAATGGATTATATAAATTGGGCCCAACTAAGTGATTTTTTAAACTCTCGTCTAAAGGGTTATCATTAAAGTCACCCATTAAAATAACTTTTGAATTTTCCGTAATACCTTGCTGCCTTTCAATAAAGCTATTTATCTGTTTTGCCGCTTGTACCCTTTTATGACTTGATGCTGAAGCACTACCTCTTCGCGATGGCCAATGACATACAATTATATGTATTTCCTCTTTATTTAATAAACCATTCACATACAAAGCATCACGAGTGTAATCCTTTACTCCATTTGTTTCATAAATTTCTAGAGGTATACACTCCGAGTAATTTAAGGTAAAATAATCTTCATTTATAATTAGCGCAACATCAATACCTCTTTCATCAGGCGAATCATAATGCACAAAATTATAATTTAAGTCTTTCAAATATTTACTTTCAACTAGATCTTGGATTACAGATGCGTTTTCAACTTCAGCCACACCAACTATAACTGGTGGTTTGTTTGTTTTATCCTTTGCAATACATGAAATTGCTTTCCCCATTTTAAGCACCTTTTTCTTATATTTATTTTCAGTCCAAAACTTTTTTCCCCAAGGTAAAAAATCACGCTCTATTGTGTTTGGATCTTTTATAGTATCAAATAAGTTTTCAAGATTATAAAAAGCTACTGTATATAATGAATTCATTAGTGTGTAAAGTTAATTTGAATGTTCTAAATTAGTAAATTAGAATCTTATATGTAATTTTGCTTTATCGAAATTGAATTATGATAGAAAAGAAACAAATTGAGCACGAAAATGTCGTGTTAATTGGAATTATTACACGTATTCAAAATGAAGAAAAATCTAAGGAATACTTAGATGAATTGGAGTTTTTAACATACACCGCCGGAGGAGATGTAAAAAAACGTTTCACCCAACGTATGGACATGCCCAATGCTAAAACATTTATAGGATCTGGGAAGTTAGAAGATGTTCGTGTATTTATTCAACAAAACAATATAGGTACTGCTATTTTTGATGATGAACTAACGCCTTCTCAACAAAAAAATATAGAAAAAGTTTTAGAATGTAAAATACTAGATCGTACTTTATTAATCTTAGATATTTTTGCACAACGTGCACAAACTTCTTATGCTAGAACACAAGTAGAATTAGCACAATACCAATATTTCTTGCCAAGACTAACAGGTTTATGGACTCACCTAGAAAGACAGCGTGGTGGTATTGGAATGCGTGGACCTGGAGAAACAGAAATAGAAACAGATAGACGTATTGTTAGAGATAAAATTTCTTTATTAAGAAAGAAAATGGAAGCTATTGACAAACAAATGGCCACTCAAAGAGGTAATAGAGGAGAATTAATACGTGTTGCATTAGTAGGATATACCAATGTAGGTAAATCTACTTTAATGAATGTTATTGCAAAATCTGAAGTATTTGCAGAAGACAAGCTGTTTGCTACTTTAGATACTACTGTACGAAAAGTAGTTATTAAAAACTTACCTTTTTTACTTAGTGATACTGTTGGTTTTATTCGTAAATTACCTACGCAATTAGTAGATTCCTTTAAAAGTACACTTGATGAGGTAAGAGAAGCTGATATTTTATTGCATGTGGTTGATATTTCTCATCCTACTTTTGAAGATCAGATTGATTCTGTAAATAAAATTTTAGGAGAAATTAAAAGCTCAGACAAACCTATTATCATGGTTTTCAATAAAATTGATAGTTACCAGCATGAAACTATTGATGAAGATGATATTGTAACAGAGCGCACTAAAGCACACTACACTTTAGAAGACTGGAAAGAGACTTGGATGAATGATATTGGAGACAATGCGTTATTTATTTCGGCAACGGAAAAAGAAAATATTGAAGATTTTAAAAAACGCGTATACAGTGAAGTAAGACGTATTCACATTACTCGATTCCCATACAATAAGTTTTTGTATCCTGATTATGATGAAAACTTTGCATAATCTTTTAATAAACATATAACAAAAAGGCTCGCTAATAGCGAGCCTTTTTGTTATATGTTTATGAGAACTTATTAGAAGCCTACATTTACTCCTAAACCAAATGCTTCACGAACCTGGAAACCAAGTCTGTTTGCATTGTCATCATAAATTGTTTGAAAAATAAAACTAGCTGAAATATACTTGTTTACTTGCATCGCTAAGTTCATTGTATAATCAATATCTACATTTTGGGGATCTTCTAAGTAATTAGAATACAACAATAATATGTTTTCCATAGAAACGTTCTTCATGATGTCAAACTTTGCATATCCTCTAACTGAAGCGCCTAACTCAAAACGTGTAGTTTTTCCTTCTTCAACACCAAAAGCATTAATTACAGTTTCTCCACTTACTTCTTCAACAATTACTTCATCAGAGTTTGGGTCAGTAAACTTACTATCAACAACTACAAATTTAGCTGCTAATGGGGATATATTTACGTTAAAATTATCAGACTTTTTCCATAACATACCAGGACCTGCTTGAATATATGCTGGTGAAAAGAAGTGAGAGTTTTTAGCTATTTCTTCTCCGTTGTCATCAAATGAAACCCCAGAATCTAACTGAGTTTTAAAGTTAAAGTACATTGAGTAATACCAATTTCCTTTAGCTTTTTTACCTACGTTAGAGTTGAACTCTAAACGGTCGTTATTTTTAGAAAAATCATCTTCATCTTTATCTTTATTAACTCCATAATCTACAATCAATTTATTATCCCATATCCAATCATTTTTTTTCTTGTTGAAGTCATAATTGATTAACATATTAGCTGAAACGTTTCCTGTACCTCCACCAGTCCATTCATTGTTAAATGATGATTGACTAAATGTTAGTAACACATTTCCTCCTTTTGTCCATCCATCAGGAATAGAATCTTTCGCTGCATCTTCTTGCGCAAAAATGTTTCCAACTGCAAGCGTTAACGCTAATGCAAATACTATTTTTTTCATAATACTAGTTTCATTTTTTTGAGATGCAAAGATAATCATTGTTTGATATACAACTCAAAAAACAAGTTCTTATATTGAAGTTTTTAATATTATTTCTTTCTGTAAAGTGGCACAGAGGAACAAGCCTCACCGTACATTATTGATTTTGCATGTCCGATAAGTTTATTGGTAATCATTAAATAAGCGTTCTGTGGCACTGGCTTATAAGCACAGCCTTTAATTATCACAAATTTATCTTTATAAATTGATAGATCTACTTTTTCCAAAACTTGTGTATAAAGCGCTGTTTCTAAAACCTCTAAATCACCAATTACAGCATACTTTACATAAGGATTTAGTTTTACAATTAACAACATATATGCCCATCCAGGAACAATTGCATCAGTACTACAATAAATAGCTATATATGTTTCTTTGTATTGCTCCCAATTAAAATTCTCTAAACTATCTCGAAAATCTTTTTCTCTAAGAATAAATCCTTGATCTAACCACTGTGATATATCTAATCTAATACGTTTTCCTTCTTGATAATAGTCTTCTAAATTAAACGTAAGAAGTTTCGTGTTTTCTGCAACTTTATTTCTAATTTCTCCAGCCATAATGTGGTTATAAAAAATAATTCCTGCTTAAAGCAGGAATTATTAAATTTTAATGTTTTTTACTTTAAAGCATTCCTAACTCAAGCTTTGCCTCATCACTCATTAAATCTTTTGTCCATTCAGGCTCAAAGGTTATTTCTACTTCACAATCATTTACTTCTTTTAAAGACTTTATTTTATCTTCAACTTCCTTTGGTAATGTTTCTGCTACAGGACAATTGGGAGTTGTTAAAGTCATGATTACTTTTACATCATAATCTTCATTTACCATTACGTCATAAATTAATCCTAATTCATATACGTCAACAGGGATCTCAGGGTCATAAATTGTTTTTATTACCTTTACTATCTTTTCTCCCAAATCATTTACATCTATTTCTTCTGACATTTTTTTATTTTATTATGTTTACTTTCTAAAAAGCAACATTTAGTTTGTTTCTATCTTTGTTTGAAATGCTATTGCATACATTTTTATTTGCTTTATCATACTCACCAAGCCATTAGCTCTAGTTGGAGACAAATGCTCTTTTAAACCAATTTCATCAATAAAATCAGTGTTTGCTTTTAGTATTTCACTTGGAGTTTGATTTGTAAATGTTCGTATTAAAATAGATACAATTCCTTTGGTTATTATTGCATCACTTCCTGCAGAATATATTATTTTATCTTCTTGCAAATCTGCATGTAACCAAACTTTTGATTGACAACCTCTAATAAGGTTATCTTCTGTTTTATACTGACTATCTATCATTGGTAGCGACTTTCCCAACTCTATCATATACTCATAACGATCCATCCAATCATCAAACATTGAAAACTCGTCTACAAGTTCATTTTGTATTTCATTTATAGTCATAAAGCTTTATTTTTCAGGTGACAAAGATAAAACTTTGTTTACTAAAACTTCTAAGGCTTTAGGAGGAAATCCACCGTCAAAAGTTTGTGATGAATATTTTTCTCCTTTTTTAAATATTGTTATTGTTGTGTGTGGAGCCCCATCATAATGGCGCTTTTTTGTAGGCGCTTCGTGGCTTGCTATTTCTTTTTCAGCTATCTGCTTTATAATACTTTTTAACTCTTTAACATCTTTGCTTGAAACATCTACTTTAATAGGCTTGCCATTATATTCTTTTATAGCTGTTGCATAAGTTTCATAAACACTAAAAGTAAAATGATATCCTCGAGTATGAGAATCATATATTACAATAGGAGACTCTTGAACGATATTCTTTAGAACTTTAACACTATCCTCTTTTGTTACATTGTTATTTGTAGTAGTTTTATTTACAGCATTGCAAGAATTAAATAGTAATACGCTTGTAATCATTATTAACAACCTCATATTTAATTTATTTTAGATAATAATATTACAAAAAAGAAGCCAAAGTTTTACATTAACATCATTTTTGCTTTCTTTAACGCACTAACTAACCTATCAACATCATCTATTGTATTATAAAACATAAATGAAGCTCTGATTGTGCCTGGTATTTTGAAAAAATCCATAATTGGTTGGGTACAATGATGACCCGTTCTTACAGCAACACCTAACTTATCTACAATAGTACCAATATCATAAGGGTGACAACCTTCAATATTAAATGATATCACTGACACTTTCTGCTCTGCAGTTCCAATAAATTGTATGCCTTCAATCTTTTCTAATTCTTGTGTTGCATATGCCAATAACTCTTCTTCTTGCTTTTGAATGAAATCAAACCCTACACTATTCATATAATCTAAAGCTACTCCAAAAACAATACCTCCGGCTATATTAGGGGTTCCTGCTTCAAATTTATGAGGTAAACACGCATAAGTAGTCTCTTCAAAAGTTACGTCCTTAATCATCTCTCCTCCGCCTTGATAAGGAGGCATGATATTTAACCATTCTTCTTTACCATACAACATCCCTACTCCCGTAGGTCCGCACAACTTATGTGCTGAACAAACATAAAAATCACAATTTAATTCTTGAACATTAGGTTTAATATGAGGTGTTGCTTGAGCACCATCTATTAATACCACTGCATCAAATTCGTGTGCTTTATCTATAATATATTTAATTGGATTTATTGTTCCCAATGCATTTGATACATGATTTACAGCAACTATTTTAGTTTTTTCAGATAGAAGCTTTTCATAACCTTCCATCAATAACTCTCCTTTATCGTTCATCGGAATCACTTTTAAAACTGCTCCGGTTCTCTGACATAACATTTGCCAAGGGACAATATTAGAATGATGCTCTAAGTAAGAAACTATTATTTCATCTCCCTTATTTAATAAACTTGTAAAACCATTTGCTACAAGATTAATTCCATCGGTAGTTCCCTTAGTAAATAATATTTCAAAATCATATTTAGCATTGAAATGTGCTTGTAATTTTTTTCGAGATTCTTCGTAAGCATCAGTCGCTTTTTGACTTAATGTATGAACACCTCTATGAATATTAGCATTTATCTCTGAGTAATATGTTGAAATTGCATCAATAACCACTTGTGGCTTTTGAGAAGAGGCACCATTGTCTAAATAAACTAGTGGTTTACCATTAACTTCTTGTTTAAGAATTGGAAAATCTGCTACTATTTTTGTTAATTTTTGCATATTTTTTTTTCAAAAAAACCTCAACTGCTTTCGCTGTTGAGGTTTGGTTAATTATGTTATGAGTGTACTTCGACAAGCTCAGTATGACACTTTATAAATCAAACCCTAAGTTAACATTCAATTTTTGAGAAATTAACTTATTAATCCTATTTTTTAATTCCGGTATTCTAACACTTTCAAGAACCGTATTAGAAAAAGCGTACATTAATAATGCTTTAGCTTCTTTGCTAGGAATACCTCTTTGTTGCATGTAAAACATAGCTTGCTCGTCTAACTGACCAATAGTACAACCATGAGAACATTTTACATCATCTGCAAAAATCTCTAATTGTGGTTTGGCGTTTACCGTAGCTTTATCACTTACCAAAACATTATTGTTTTGTTGATATGCATTAGTTTTTTGAGCTTCCTTATCTACTATTACTTTACCGTTAAACACCCCAGTAGACCTGTCATTATAGATTCCTTTGTAATCTTGATGACTTTCGCAATTTGGCGCAATATGATGTACTAAAGTATGATGATCAACATGTTGTTTGTTTTCTAAAATTGTGATTCCTTTTAAAATAGAATCAACATGTTCTCCATTTTGAAAAAAGTTTAAATTGTTTCTAACAATTTTACCACCAAATGAAAAAGTGTGTACTGAACAAACTGTATCACGCTCTTGAGCAACAAAAGTATTATCTACAATTGACGCTTCACTGTGATCGTTTTGAATTTTATAATAATCAACATTTGCTCTTTTTTCAGCAAATATTTCTGTAACTGAATTACTCAAAACAGGCTCTCCCGATAAACTTTGATGACGCTCTATAATCTGGACATGTGAGTTTTCTCCAACAACAACAAGATTTCTTGGCTGTAATAGACTTGCAGATTCTGTTCCTGTAGCAAAATTTATAATCTGTATTGGCTTATCAACCTCTACATTTTTTGGTATATAAATATATGCTCCTTCATTTGCAAAAGCAGTATTTAAAGCCGTCATATTGTCTTGTTTCGCTACTTTATTGAAATAGTTTTCTATAACTGCTTTGTGTTTTTGCTTTACAAGCGCAGAAGACAGCATACATACATCAATCAAATCATGAGTGGTTTCAGATAAAAAAGAACTGAATTTTCCATCAATAAAAACTAACTTATAAGAATCTATGTCATGAATGAAGTATTTTTTAACTTCTGAAAATTCGATAACTTGCTCTTCCTTTGGAAAAATACTGTAATCTTCTTTTAATATTGAATTTAAAGATGTGTATTTCCAAGCCTCTAACTTTTTAGTTGGAAAACCTAAAGATTCAAATTCTTTTAACGCCTTTGTTCTAACTTGATGAACATCAGAATTGATATCCATATTGTTTTCAAAAGCAACATATGATGATAATAATTTTTCTTTTAACTCCATTTACTGAATTTTTAATAGCTAGCAGGCATTCTTTTCTCAACTACAAACTACTAATTATGCATTAATTTCTTCTTTAATCCAGTCGTATCCTTTTTCTTCTAATTCTAAAGCTAAAGATGCATCTCCGGATTTCACAATTTTACCATCAAACAATACATGTACAAAATCTGGCTTAATATAATCTAATAAACGTTGGTAATGAGTAATGATCACTACTGCGTTATCATCACTTTTTAGTTTATTTACTCCGTTAGCAACAATACGTAAGGCATCAATATCTAATCCTGAATCTGTCTCATCCAAAATAGCAAGTTTTGGTTCTAACATTGCCATTTGAAAAATTTCATTACGTTTTTTTTCTCCTCCAGAAAAACCTTCATTTAAGGAACGAGATAAAAATTTACGGTCTATTTCTAAAAGCTCAGATTTCTCACGAATCATTTTTAACATTTCCTTTGCAGGCATGTCTTCCTTTCCGTTAGCTTTACGAGTTTCGTTAATAGCTGTTTTTATAAAATTTGTAACAGAAACACCTGGTATTTCTACAGGATATTGAAACGACAAGAATACACCTTTATGAGCTCTTTCTGCCGGGTCTAGCTCTGAAAGATCTTCTCCATCTAACGAAATATCTCCATTAGTAACTTCATATTCTTCTTTCCCTGCGATAACGGAAGACAAGGTACTTTTTCCAGCACCATTTGGCCCCATAATAGCATGGATTTCACCAGCTTTTACCTCTAAATTAATTCCTTTAAGAATTGCTTTATCCTCTATTTGAGCATGTAAATTTTTAATTTCTAACATCGTACTATTTTCCTAGTGTTATAATATCTTTATTTTCTGGTAATGGCTTAATTACATTAAGTATCTCTACTATTTTCACTTTAAAAGGCCATCCTTCCTCTCCTTCATCTTTAGCAATTACTTCCCCTTTAATTTCAACAGGGACCATATCAGTATCTAGTACTTTAAATGGAGCTACCTTATTATTTAATTCTTTTGAATTTTCATCTAATATTACACCGTAAACTCTTGTTGGTGTTTGTAAAATTGCTGTATTTGTGTAATACAAATAACTACCCTTCAGAACTTTATGCTCTGAAACTTCTTTTACAGTTTCAGTTTTCCCTTCTTTTTTATCAGATTTGCATGCAATAAATGCAATTAGACACAAAATTAAAAATACCTTATTCTTCATAATTATATATTTATCCTACAGAACCTTCTAAACTAATCTCTAAAAGCTTTTGAGCTTCTACAGCAAATTCCATTGGTAACTTATTCAATACATCTTTACTAAAACCATTTACTATTAATGCAATAGCTTTTTCTGTATCTATACCACGCTGGTTGCAATAAAATATTTGGTCTTCTCCAATCTTACTAGTTGTAGCTTCATGTTCTACTTGTGCAGATTTATTTTTAACTTCTATATATGGAAAAGTATGAGCACCACAAGCATTCCCCATTAAAAGAGAATCACACTGAGAAAAGTTTCTAGCATTTTCAGCTCTTGGCCCCATATGCACTAATCCTCTGTATGAATTTTGTGATTTACCTGCTGATATTCCTTTTGAGATAATAGTACTTTTAGTGTTTTTACCTAAATGAACCATCTTAGTTCCTGTATCTGCTTGTTGGAAATTATTAGTAACTGCAATTGAATAAAACTCACCAATTGAATTATTTCCCTTCAGTATACATGATGGATATTTCCAAGTTACAGCACTTCCGGTTTCTACTTGTGTCCAAGAAATTTTTGCGTTTTTCTCACACAAACCTCTCTTTGTCACAAAGTTATAAACCCCTCCAACACCTTCAGCATTTCCTGGATACCAATTTTGTACTGTAGAATATTTTATTTCCGCGTCATCCATAGCAATTAATTCTACTACAGCTGCGTGTAATTGATTCTCATCTCTACTTGGCGCAGTACAACCTTCTAAATAACTTACATAAGAACCTTCATCGGCAACTAAAAGCGTTCTTTCAAACTGCCCTGTACCTGCCTGATTAATTCTAAAATATGTAGATAATTCCATCGGACAACGAACTCCTTTAGGTATATAACAGAATGAACCGTCACTAAATACTGCAGAATTTAAAGCTGCATAATAATTATCTTTTTGAGGAACTATTGTTCCTAAATACTTACGTACTAATTCAGGATGTTCCTGAATTGCCTCTGATATCGGACAAAATATAATTCCCTTTTCAGATAACGTATCTTTAAAAGTAGTAGCTACAGAAACAGAATCAACAACAATGTCCATTGCTATGTTATTCATTTTCTTCTGCTCATCTATAGAAATCCCCAGCTTTTTATACATTGCTAAAAGGTCAGGATCAACATCATCTAGTGTTTTATTTGGATCAACATCTACTGGAGCAGAGTAATAAGCTATAGCTTGAAAATCTGGCTTTTCATAGTTTACATTTGCCCAATCTGGTTCTTCCATTTCTTGCCAAACTCTAAAAGCTTCTAAGCGCCACTCAGTCATCCATAATGGCTCTTCTTTCTTTTTAGAGATAGCTCTAACAACATCCTCATTCAAACCAATAGGAAATGTTTCCGACTCTATATCAGTATAAAAACCGTATTCGTATTCTTTGTCTTGTAATTCTTTTTCTAAATCGTCCTCTGTATACTTACTCATCTTCTCGATTTATTTGAAATTTATAGTGAAAAACTTTCTCCACAACCACATGTTCTGTTGGCGTTAGGATTGTTAAAAACAAAGCCTTTACCATTTAACCCACCAGAAAACTCAAGTGTAGTTCCTACCAGGTATAAAAAGCTTTTTTTATCTACAATTACTTTAATATTATTATCTTCAAAAACCTTATCGTTTTCTAATTTCTCTTTATCAAACGTTAAATCGTATGAAAGCCCTGAACAACCACCGCTTTTAACACCAACTCTAACATAATCATTTACTGCATCAAACCCATCGTCTTCCATTAAGGAAACGACTTTCTTCTTTGCTGATTCTGAGACTTTTATCATTTTAAAATGTATTATTTCTAAATAGATTGCAAATATAATATAAATTCATTTACTATGCATTACCACATACACTATATTTAATATTTGGAACATACTTTTAGTCGCCGTAAATGCTATAAAATTACAAGTAAAAAGTATAAAATTATGTTAATTTAAAACCTATATAAATTACTAAACTTAAAATTACAAGAAAAATTTTATGAATTATAAATACATAACGAATTTTAATTTGGATATAAATTAGTTCCAATTCTAAAAAAGGAAGAGAATTAATATACTTAAAAATTGACTAAACCATTTTTTAAGTTTAAAAGCTTTTTTGGAAAGTATTCTTGTAATTTTTTAATGGCAATTTTACTTCGAACACCAGCTTTACAATAAACTACTAAGTCTTTATCAACTGGAAGCTCTGATTTTCTTCTGTTAATCTCTCCCAAAGGGATGTGCATCCCTCCAATGTGATATTGATCGCGTTCATAAACCTCTCTAACATCTAACAAATTATACGAATTTAAATTATTCTCTAATTCGTTTTTGGTTATCTCTAAACTCATTTTCAATAAGCCGCAAAAAAACTCATAATCATTCTCTAAATGAGTAATTTTTATATCCTCATTTTTCTCAAAACTTAATATTAACTGTTGCATGTTAAGTGCATTGTAAGTAAGTAATTTTCCTGAAAGGATTTCTCCAATCCCTAACACTAATTTCAAAACCTCATTTGCTTGTAAAGAACCTATAATTCCTGGTAACACTCCTAAAACTCCTATTTCTGAACAATTAGGAACATCCTCTGATTTTGGTGGATTAGGATACAAACATCTATAACTAGGCCCATTATTGTAGTTAAAAACCGACACTTGTCCTTCAAATTTAAAAATCGAACCAAATACAACTGGCTTATTGGTTAAAATCGCTGCATCATTAACTAAGTATCTTGTTGGAAAATTATCGCTTCCATCAACAATAACATCATATTTTAAAAATAACTCAACAGCTATTTCTTTGTTTAATCGTTGTAGATATATCTCAAAATTCACATATGGGTTTAAACCAGATAATTTATTAGCTGCTACTTCAGCCTTAAAATCTCCAATGTCATCATGTGAATATAAAACCTG
>CAWVSR010000016.1:0-14392 GCA_963932865.1 uncultured Kordia sp.
TTTCGTCGAATAAATTTAAAATGTTAACCTATAACTTTAGTATCTATAAAGATTTCTTAAAATATTCATATCTAAAATCTACTTATTACATGATACTATTTCTGTTTGAATATTTTTTTATAAAACCGAAAAATGTGAAAATAATTCAAAAGTAGAGCAACGTTGTTTTAGTTTATTTTTGAAATAAAACTTTTCAATTTACTTCCTTCCGATTTAATTTCTGCATTATCCAAAACAGTACAATAGATGTCTGAATTAAAATGTTTTTTAATTTCTAAGCTCAGTAATTTACGCTCGTTATCAGAAATTTTTCGATCAATCTTAAAAAGTAACGCTCCTTTTTCTTTTTGAATTATTTGATAGTTTAATTTTATGTCGTGATTATGGTCTAAATTCTTAAAAATATAGTAAAAATATAAACTTGGGTAGATGTTTTCTTTTCCATAAACATTCTTTCCTATTCTCCCCGTAACTTCTTCTATAATAAGATGATTTTTGCCGCAAGAACATTTTTTATTTCTCGGAGCTAATTTTACATAATCTCCTAGTTTATAACGGATAATAGGAAATGATTGCATCTGAAGGTTGGTAACTACTATTTCATGGTTAATCTCTTCCACAATGACACCTTCCATATTGATGTGCATATTTCCCTCAGGGCATTCAAAAGCTATAATTCCAGTTTCTGTGGCACCATACTCACTTATTATTTTTAAGCCAAAAGCTTTTCTAACTTCATCATGGTAGTTGTCGAAAATCTTTTCAGAAGTTCCTTTTACCATTTTTATATTTTTTGGTTTTGGAAGTTTTTTGTCATTAATGAGTTTTGCGGTTTGATATATCATAGACGAATACCCATGAATATATTTTGCAGTTTCTAATTTGTTGACAAAATTGCTAAAGGCTTTGTTTTCATAACTAAAAACTCGAAATCGGTTTTGTAATTTGTCTAAAATTATGGTTTTTATTTTTTTAGTAAGCGAGAAGTTAAAACCCCAAAAATAACCGTTTTTATCCCAAGGATTTACTTCGTGCCAAGAGTAACCTCTATTAATAGCCGCTCTATTAAAAGAGTCAGCATGTTCTTCTCTTTGAAAAACTAGAGCGTTTCCGGTTGTTCCAGAGGTAATTGCTTTGAATTTTTTTTTAAATGAATGTTTAGTATGAATGCTATCCGTATGTTCTAAGATATCTTGCTTAGTCAGTACAGGTAATTTATTAAGATCTTTTAATTCCTTTATATCTGATGGATGTAGCTTAATTTCGTCAAGCTTGTTCTTGTAATAGCTGGAATTTGAGTAAGCAAATGAAACTAACTCTTTAAGTTTGTTTAATTGATACGCTTCTATTTTTTCTAAAGTCCATTTTTCTGACTCTTTTAAAAAAAGAAACTGTTTTTTCAATGAAGGATTTCTAAAATTCCTTCCTAGTATGTAAATAAGTTTATAAAACATTATTTTAAGAGATCAAACCATTTTATTTTTACTGCATTCCATCCAAATGTCTCTGCTTTTTTTCTAGCATTGCTAGCCAAACGTTGGTCGTTTTCTTTTATTAATTTAATAATAGCATCCGCCATTTTGCTAGGACTTTCTTTCGGTACTAAAACACCATCAACATTATTTTCAATCAAGTAGGGTAAACCACCTACATCTGTGCTCACCACTGGCAGTCCTAATGCCATTGCTTCAATAACACTAACTGGAGTATTGTCAATATTTGTGGTGTTGATAAAAATATCATATTCTTCCGATTTTTTATGCCATTCTTCCTTGGTTAAAACGCCAGTAAACTCAATACTATCCTCTAGTTTTAATTTACCTACAAGTACTTTAACACTTTTGAGACTTCCATCTCTATCGGGTCCAACCATACAAAGTGTTGCGTTTGGATGGTGTTTTTTTACCTGAAAAAGAACTTCAATGGCCATTTTAGGGTTATAAATTTCTGCAAATGCTCTTACATACAAAAGCCTTGGTTTTATTTCTGTTCTTTTTGTGTAGGTATAATTTTCTAAAGAAATTACATTAGGTATTAAAGTAGTAAAATAACCTCTTTTTTCGAATTCATATTTTAAATATTCTGAAGGAGAAATATTTTTATAGGAGTTTTTAAAAATTAAGTCAGATGCTCTTTTAGAGTTGTCTAGTCGCTGCGGTAAGTTACCACCATGTAAAATAGGGATGTATTTAATCTTTAATAAACGAGCTAGATTAGCAACAATTAATGCGTAATAAAAATTTGAAGTACTGTAGGTATCTATTATGATGTAGTCAATTTTATTTTGATACTTTAAAACACTAAAGCACATATCTATCAATCGATACGTTTTATTTATTTTAGAGGATGTTTTATATACGATGAACTTCTCTAGACTAAGAAGGTTGCTTAGCGTTTCCATGGTTGTGGTATATTTAGTTTTATGAACTAAATTATTGCCTACATATAAAATGCCTTTTCTTTTTTCATCCATAACCACATTAATGATAAAATAGCGTTTTTAAGTTGAAAATCTTTAGTTTTATTTAAAAACCAATGCTATTCACCTAATAAATATTAGCTTTGCTAAATTAAAATTTTACATCAACATAACTAAAAAAAACATCATGAATATTTTAATATTAGGTTCAGGAGGAAGAGAGCATGCCTTTGCTTGGAAACTTAGTCAGAGTAATCACTGCGAGAATTTATTTGTAGCTCCTGGTAATGCAGGTACATCTGCAATAGCAAAAAATATTTCGCTTGATGTAAATGATTTTGCTGGAATTAAAGAGTTTGTTTTAGCAGAAGATATAAAAATGCTAGTAGTAGGACCAGAAGATCCTTTGGTAAATGGTATACACGATTTCTTTTTAGCGGATGATTTGTTAAAAGGTATTACTGTTATTGGTCCAGAAAAGTTAGGAGCAACTCTTGAAGGAAGTAAGGAATTTTCTAAAAAATTCATGTCTCGTCATAACATACCTACTGCAGCTTATGAAAGTTTTACAGCAGAAACTGTTGAGAAAGGATGTGCTTTTTTAGAAACATTAAAAGCTCCATATGTTTTAAAAGCAGACGGTTTAGCTGCTGGAAAAGGTGTTTTAATTATTGAAGATATTGATGAAGCAAAAGCTTCTTTAAGAGAAATGTTGGTTGATGCTAAGTTTGGTAACGCAAGTGCTAAAGTTGTCATTGAAGAGTTTTTAGACGGTTTAGAGTTAAGTTGTTTTGTGCTTACTGATGGTAAGAACTATAAAATTTTACCAACGGCTAAGGATTATAAGAGAATTGGTGAAGGAGATACAGGTTTAAATACCGGAGGTATGGGAGCTATTTCTCCTGTTCCGTTTTTAGACGATGAATTAATGAATAAAATTGAAGAACGTGTTGTTAAACCTACGATAAACGGACTTCAAAAAGACAATATTCCTTACAAAGGTTTTGTGTTTATAGGTTTGATTCGTGTTAATAATGAGCCTTACGTAATTGAATACAATGTTCGTATGGGTGACCCTGAAACTGAGGTTGTTATTCCTAGAGTAAAATCAGATTTGGTAGAATTATTCCAAGCAGTTGGATCTCAAACATTAGATAAAGTTGCAATAGAACTTGATGATAGAGCAGCAACTACGGTAATGACGGTATCTGGTGGTTACCCTGAAGCTTATGAAAAAGGAAAAGAAATTATAGGCTTAGATTCTATTGAAGATTCTATTGTTTTTCATGCAGGAACAAAAAGTGAAGATGGTAAAGTAGTAACTAACGGAGGTAGAGTATTAGCAATCACTTCTTACGGTTCTGATTTTAGAGCAGCTTTAGCTACCTCATATAAAAATGTAGCAAAGTTTAACTTTGATAAAATGTATTACAGAAAAGATCTTGGATTTGATTTGTAATACAAAATAATTATATACAAAAAAGCCCTTTGATTTTAATCAAAGGGCTTTTTTAATAAGATATAAATAAAGAAACTTATTTAAAGAATGAATGAGAAACCACATCTCTTTTTTCTGTTCCTTCGTCATTAAATATTTTTAATTGTTTTAACCAATATAACATAGCAGCGAAACCAATTACGATAAATAACCAGTTAATTGTATTTGCAGCAAACCAATCTTTTAGTTCTAATTCTGCTAAATCAGCTAAGGGAGCTAATACAATCATAAAAAAATCTTGTATTGCGTATACTAAATCCTTCATTGTAACGATTTTTAATTTAATTTTACAATCACAAAGATACAGTATTTTTTTTCTGAAAAAAGAATAAATAAGTATGATTACAGCAATATTTAATAAATCTAATCCAATTAACTTAGTAATAAGTTCCTTAATATTGATTTTCGGATTTTTGTTAGTACAATTAATGGTTTTTGAAACGTTTAATTGGAGTACTTTTTCATATAATACTCTTCTGTTGTTATTAGCAATATCAAGTATGCTATTAACAGATTTTATTGTTAAAAAAAATAAATTGTCAGATCAGAATAGTTTTGTTATTTTTTTCTTTTCTTTATTTTTCTTTTATTTCTGGAGTTCTACTAATAATGTAAATTTACTTTTTGCCAACTTTTTCATTCTTTTGGCATTAAGAAAAATTATAAGTTTAAGATCACAAAATTTAATACCAAAAAAGATATTTGATGCCTCTTTATGGCTCTCTGTTGCTGCATTGTTTCATTTCTGGTCAGTTCTATTTTTTCTGGTTTTATATTTAGGTATAGCTATATATGCGGCAAGCTATGTTAAAAACTGGTTAATACCTCTAGTGGGTGTTTTTCTTGTTTTTATAATGATGAGCGCATATAGTTTAGTTGTTTATAATCATTTTTTCTATTTTAAAGACATACTAATTTCTACAGATTATGCTGAATTAAATTTAGGATTTAATTGGTTTTTAATAGGTTTCTTTACTTTAGTGACTTTAGTGTCAGTGGTATTTCTTCCTTCAAGAACACGAATGTTATTACAGAAAAATAAACTGTCATATTTTATTTTATTTTTAACTCTAATAATAGCAATATTGTTGTTTGTAATTTCCCCTAGTAAAAACCAAGAGACGCTAGTTTTTTTGTATTTTCCTTTGGCAGTAATTTTTACTACTTTTTTTGAGAAAATAAAAAAAGCTTCAATTCAAACAATTATTATTTATTTAATGTTATTTGTTTCAATACTTTTTTGTGTTGTTTCAGCATGACGTATTTATAGGATACACCGATAAATTTGTATATTTGACCTCATAAAAATAAAAATATGTTCACAGAAAAAGCTAATAAAATTTTTCAAGAAGTTATAGATACCTACCATATAGTTGATGATCCTTACCAATCTTTTGAAAACAAGTACGACAAAGAATCTGATTTGTTAGGTCATTTGTTATATAGAAAATCATGGATTGATACGGTACAGTGGCATTATGAAGATATTATTCGTGATCCTAAAATTGATCCTGTTGCAGCTTTGGTCTTAAAACGTAAAATTGATGCCTCAAACCAAGATAGAACAGATATGGTAGAGTATATTGATAGCTATTTTTTAGAGCAGAATAAAGCTGTTACTGCTAAAGAAAATGCTACGATAAACACTGAAAGTCCTGCTTGGGGAGTAGATCGTTTGTCTATTTTAGCATTAAAAGTTTATCATATGGATGAAGAGGCTAATCGTGTAGAAGCTACTTCTGAGCATAGAGCAGCATGTAAAATTAAATTAGACATATTGCTTGAACAACGTGTAGATTTATCAACAGCAATTGATACTTTATTAAATGATATCAAGTCTGGAGATAAGTACATGAAGGTTTATAAGCAAATGAAAATGTATAATGATGACGAGCTAAACCCAGTATTGCGTTCTCAAAAATAATATTGGTTTTTATTCTGTATAAATGCCAAATAAAACAAAGCATATATTAGTTATACGTCTCTCAGCAATGGGAGACGTTGCTATGTCTGTGCCTGTTATAACAACTTTGGTTGCAAAATATCCTGATGTAAAAATCACTGTGCTTACCAAATCGTTTTTTACAACTTTTTTTAAGGACATTCCTAATGTTTCTGTAGTTGTACCTGATTTAAAAAACAAACACAAAGATTTTTTAGGTTTAATACGTCTTTCAAAGGAATTAAAGTTTTTAGATATTGATGTTGTTGCAGACTTACACAATGTGTTGCGTTCTAATTTACTGATTCGGTTTTTACAATTAAGAGGAATCTCATTCCAGCAAATAGATAAAGGAAGAGCAGAAAAAAAAGCTTTAATTGCTACAAATAAATCATCTTTAACACAGCTAAAAACATCACATGAACGTTATGCAGATGTTTTTAGAAAACTAGGTTTTGACTTAAGTTTGAATGATGTAAAGTTACTTCCTGTAAAACCTATTGACAGTTCAATTGTTTCAAAAATTGGAGTTATTAATAGTAATATTATAGGAATTGCTCCTTTTGCTGCGCATAAAGGAAAAATATATCCCTTAGAAAAAATAGAGCAAGTCATAGCTATGCTTTCTAAGCATACGGATACTTCAATACTACTGTTTGGTGGCGGAGCGAAAGAAAAAACAGTTTTAGATGTTGTTGCAGCAAAACATAATAATGTGATTAATGTTACAGGAACATTACCTTTTGAAAAAGAGTTGCAACTAATTTCTAATTTATCCGTAATGCTTTCTATGGATTCCGGAAATGGTCATTTAGCAGCAATGTATGGTGTGCCTGTGGTTACAGTTTGGGGAGTTACGCATCCGGCTGCTGGTTTTGCACCTTTCGGACAAACAAAAGAAATGCAAATAGTCCCTGATTTAGAAAAATTTCCGTTAATACCTACTTCAATTTATGGGAACAAATACCCAGATGGGTATTTAGATTGTTTTGATACAATTACACCACAAGAAATTGTTACTCGCATAAAAAAATGCCTTAACAATTAAGTAAGGCACTTTATAATTTTCAAGATTTTTTAATTCTTATACATTATCAAAATCAATGCTAATCTTAGCACTTTTTGGCACTGCTTGGCAGGCTAAAGTAATTCCTTCTTCTATTTCTTCTTCTGTTAAAATAGAATTCTTTAAAAGTTGCACTTCTCCTTCTGTTACCAAACACATACAAGAGCTACAAACTCCACCGTTACAGGAGTAAGGTGCGTCAATACCGTCTTTTAAAGCTGCGTCTAATAGCGTTTCATTTTCTTTTACAGTAATAGTTGTTTCTTCGTCATCAACTAAAACAGTTACTTGAGCACTTCCGTTAAAATCTTCAGTAGCAGCAACTGGAGCAACTTCTTTTACAGAAGCGGTAAACAATTCATAATGAATTTGTTCTTTTTTTATTTTGTTGTTCTCTAGCTCGTCAGAAACAAGATTAATCATTGCTTCTGGTCCACATAAATAAAAACTATCAAAAGTGATGTTTGTGTGTTTTTCTTTAAGGATATAGTTTACTTTTTCAGTATCAATTCGTCCAGATAATGCATTGCTGTCATTAGTTTGTGTGTACGTGTAATACACGTATAAGCGTCCGAAATGCTCTTTTTCTAATTCTTGTAATTGATTGTAAAAAATAGTGTTTTCAGGAGTTTTATTTCCGTATACTAATACAAAAGAACTTTTAGGTTCATTTACTAATACATCTTTTACCATAGATAATACTGGAGTGATACCACTACCTGCAACAAAAGCACCATAGTTTTTTCTATCGTTTTGGTTTGTTTGTAAAATAAATTTTCCTTCAGGAACGCCAACATCTAAATGTTCACCTTCTTTTAAACGTGTATTCGCATAGGTAGAAAACACACCGTTTTCTATTTGTTTAATTGCAACACGTAATTCTCCAGAATCTGGAGCAGAACAAATGGAATAAGAACGACGAACTTCTTCGTTTAAAATATTTGTTCTAAGTGTAACATATTGTCCTGGTATAAAAACATAATCGTTGGCTAAATCAGCAGGGATATCAAAACTTATTGATACGGTATCGGCTGTTTCTTTACGAATGTTTTTTATGCTTAAAGCGTTAAATCTTCCCATGGGGTAAAAACTAAATTTTCACAAAAATAATTAATCTTGTTGGTTTAAAATATCTTAAACAGCATAAAATAATACCTAAGTTCTCTACATACATAAATTATTTATGTATGTTTGTTGTATAATCATCATCTATGAGCAATTCTAAGTTATATAAGGGGAGTTTAACAACAATAATTCTAAAGTTGTTGTCTGAGCAAGATAAAATGTACGGATATGAAATTACCCAAAAGGTGAAAAAGTTAACACAAGGAGAGTTGACAATTACCGAGGGTGCGTTATACCCTGCTTTACACAAGTTAGAGGCAGAAGGAGTTTTAGAAGTTGAGGTAATGCGAGTAGATAATCGTTTGCGTAAATATTATAAGTTAACGGAAAAAGGCGAAAAAGAAACCGTAAACAAACTGCAGGAATTGGAAGATTATATTAAAAACATGCAGGTATTGTTTAATCCTAAATTTGGCTTAGAATAATATGAAATTATCAAAAGAAAACTTACAATTTATTGACACCTATTTAAAGAATTCAGAGGTAATTTATATTGATGTTCGCATGGAGTTAGTAGATCATGTTGCGTCTGCAATAGAGCATGAATTAACAGCAGACCCAAAGCTAACATTTTATGAAGTGTTTAAACAGTATATGGTTGAAAACAAAAAACAGTTGTTGAAAAATTATGAAGAACAAAAAGTAAAAATAAAAGATAAAATCATCATGAGATTTGGAAATGTATTTTTAGCTAAGGAAGTCTTGTTTTTTATTGTTGTTAGTCTTTTAGTAAGTACTTATATAGATCTGTCTGTTTTTAAGGAATATTTTACAATAATAAATATAGGTTTATTTATTGCTGCTTTATTGTATTATTTTGTTGCTTTTTATAAAAAAAGGAAGACAAGTATAGGTAAAAGTTTGATGGTTTTATTTTTTATATCGTACCATCTTTTAATTTATATAAATATTCAGACCTCACTTTATATAATAGTATTGTTAATGTTTTTGGTTTTTAAACTTGATCTATTTCTTAAACAAAAAGTGGTTGGTAATTTTCACGAAAATTGGGTATTTGTCGTAAAAGCAATTTCTTTTTTGGCTTTTGTTATTCCTTTTTTGTGCATTACTAAATGGTCAAAACCATTTGTTACAGACAAAATAATAGTGTCAAATTTCTTTTTACAAGTAATTATGTGGTATATATTGTTTAAAACCTTAGTTGGGTATAAAAAAGAAGTAGACAAGAAATATAAAGGTATTTTTAATTGATTGCTATTGGAGGGGGTTTAGATTAATTATTAATAATGATAACCTGTTTATGGTTTAGCTTCTTTATTTCAAATAAGATCAAAATAAAACGATAACCTTTTAATCGAAACCGAAAGATAATTATGTTTATTTCTAGTCGGAATATAGTATATTAAACAATTGTTTTAAGTAGGTTTATTCTAGAAAAAGGAAAGGTTGTAAAAGATTTATATACAAATACTGCTACGTTACATGAACTCGAAAGATATTTTTCTAAATAGATAAATATCTTTTTTGTTGCTAACTCTATTGCTTTTTCAAACAAAAATGTATTTTTACATCCACCTAAGTACTAAAACAAGTTTATTTTAGTTATTTAGGTGATAGAAAATTATTATATTTCAGTAAATAGTATTCACAGTAATTTTAGCCTGTTAGTAGGTTTAACTTAAATAGATTTTGAATAGAAAAGCAATTCATATATTATTAGTATTACTTACATTTTTCCTATTGATAGGTTGTTCTACTAAAAAAGATAAAGCATTAAATCGAGGTTTTCATGCGATGGCAACTAAATATAATGTTTTGTATAATAGTAACTTATCGTATCAATCTGGGAAAAATGCATTAATAGAGTCTTTTAATGATAATTATTGGGAGATTCTTCCGGTAGAAAGAATGGAGGTGAAAGAAGACTTATTTCTTCCTGGGAAATCTAAAAACCCTGATTTTGAACGTGCCGAAGAAAAAGCGGTTAAGGCCATTCAAAAACACGGAATGAATATTAAAGGAAAAGAAAAAAACCAACAAACCGATGAAGCTTATTTATTGTTGGGGAAAGCTCGTTATTTTGACCAACGCTTCGTTCCTGCATTAGAAGCATTTAATTATATTTTGTACAAACATCCTACCAGTGATAGGATAAATCATGCGAGAATTTGGCGTGAAAAAGTAAATATTAGATTAGAGAATACAGATTTAGCGATTAAAAATTTAAAACGTCTCATAGCATTAGAAGAATTAAGTAAACAAGATGTTTCTGATGCAAACGCTATGTTGGCACAGGCATATTTAAATAACAAGCATTTAGATAGTGCGATTGCTCCAATTAAAATTGCTGTAGAAAACACAAAAAATAAAGAAGTAAGAGGAAGGTTAGGTTTTATAAAAGGACAAATTTATAATAAGTTAGGCTATAAGGATAGTGCGAATATTGCTTTTGATGAAGTTATTGACTTAAAAAGAAAAACCTTATGGATTTACTATGTGAACGCACAAGTAGAAAAAGCAAGAAGTTTCGATTTTGATAAAGGAGATAGAATTGCTTATTTAGAGTACTTAGAAGGGTTGTCAGAAAATAGAGAGTATAAAATGCATTTAGATAAAATATATAATCTAATGGCAGTGTATCATAAAAATACTACCACAGATTCAATTGCAAATTTATATTATAATAAATCTATTAGAAAAGCTACTACAGATAAGTATTTGCAGTCTATCAATTATAGAGCTCTAGCAGAATATCAGTTTGATGCTTCCAACTACAAGTCAGCGGGTGCTTATTATGATAGTACAATGACGAGACTAAAACCTAAAACAAAAGAATACCGTTTTTTTAAGAAGAAACGAGATAATTTAGAAGATGTTATCGCTTACGAAGATTTGGCAAAACGTAACGACAGTATTATAAAAATATTGAATTACTCCGAAGAAGAGAAGATTACTTATTTTGAAAAATATATTGCGGAATTAAAAGAAAGAGAGGCAGCGGAACAAGAGGCTAAAGAACTAGCCTTAGCCTTAGAAAAAGCTAATAGTTTTTCGGCAACTTCTGGAGGAAAAAATAATGCAGGATCAACTTTTTATTTTTACAATACAACTACTGTTGCTTATGGTAAAGAAGAGTTTCGAAAAATTTGGGGAGATAGAGTTCTAGAAGATAATTGGAGGATAAAAAATAAAAATATAGCAATTCCTTCTGATGATTTAGTTGATGAGCAGTCCGACGATGAGCAAGTAGAGGTAGTTAAAGATATTTATAAAACCGAATACTATATTGACCAATTACCTAAAACAACTAAAGAGAAAGATAGTATAAGTACTAAGAGAAACTTTGCATATTATCAATTAGGATTAATTTATAAGCAAAAATTTAAAGAGTATTCTTTAGCGGGGAAACGCTTAGAAAAATTATTAAGTTTTAAACCAGGAGATAGATTAGCGCTACCAGCTCAATATCAATTGTATAAAATTTATAATGAACTAGGAAGTAATAAAAAAGAAAGGGTTAAGCAAAATATTATTGCCAATTATCCCGATTCTAGATATGCTGAAATTTTAAAGAATCCAAATGCATCGTTAACATTTGCAGAAGGGAGTCCGAAAGTTATTTATGAAAAGCTATACAAGCAATTTGAAGATCAGCAATATGATTTGGTTTCTGAAAAACTGGAAAAATATATTACTCAATTTGATGGAGATGAAATGTTGCCTAAATACGAATTTTTAAAGGCAGTAGTTAATGGGAAGATTGAAGGTTTTGAATCGTACAAAAAAGGAATTAATTATGTAGCTCTAAATTACCCTAATACGGATGAAGGAAAAGCAGCGCAAAAATTATTGCAACAATCTGTTTCTGGAATGAGTAATGCGGAACTATTAGATAATTCTAAAGGCTTGAGCTATAAGTTAGTTTATGTTTTTGATAAAGATGATGCCAAAATTGATGCTACAAAATCAAATATTGAAAAAGCATTAAAAAATACTTACAGAGATTACTTAAAAGTGTCTAAAGATTACTATAGCAGAAAGTATACATTTGTGGTAGTACATGGTTTTATTACTGCAGAGGTTGCTTCTAATTTTCATTCTTTTTTGAAAGAGAGTAAAAAGCTTTTTAAGGTTAATAAAGAATTTATAACACCTTCCTCAGGCAATTATAGAATAATTCAAATTCATAAAAAACTAGCTGAATTTCAAACCGCTAAATAAATTTAATTATGTTTTCAGAAAACAAAAAAAAAGTAAAATCTACTACATCATCATCTACTGCGCAAAATAGAATTGTAAAAGGAACTAAAATAATTGGAAAAGTGTTTTCTGACGGCGGTTTTAGAATAGATGGAGAAATTGAAGGAGACGTTGAAACAGAAGGGAAAGTAGTTATTGGAGTTACCGGTAAAATAAAAGGTACATTAACTTGTGATAATGCTGATATTGAAGGAGAGTTTAACGGTAAATTAATCGTGAAAGAAATACTTTCTTTAAGAAGTACAGCAACGCTTCAGGGAGAGGTTTATATTAGTAAATTAGCAGTAGAGCCGGGAGCAAATTTTAATGCAACATGTACAATGGGATCTGGAGTAAAGACTTTAAATGCAAATTCAATTGAAGAAAAAATCGCTTAATAAATATGTTCGTTTTACAGGAATAGCTTTTCAAATGGGCGGAACTATTTATTTAGGTAGTCTTTTGGGAGGTTGGCTAGATGGTAAATTTCCTAATGAAAATGAAATGTATACCAAAATAGTGACTTTGTTGGCGGTTTTTGGTGCAATGTTTTCTGTAATACGACAAGTAACTAAAATGACAAATCAAGATGATTAAACGAATCTTATTTTATACGATACTAGTTATTGTAATTTTTGTAATTACTTTTTTTACACATTTATCAGTATTAAATGCAAAGTCATTAGTCCTGTCTTATGAATTACTAAATGTGTATTTATTTAATGTTGTAAGTTGTTTGGTGATTTACCTAATAATGGAGTTTATGGCAGACAAACTTCCAAGTGAAGCCGGTTACGCTTTTTTAGCACTAGTGTTTGTTAAAATGGGTGTTTTTCTATTAATTTTTCAATCCGTTGTTTTTTCCGAGATAGAATTAAAAATGTATCAACGTTTATCATTGGTAATACCATTTTTTCTTTTTTTGATAATAGAAGCTATTGGTGTAGCTAAATTATTGAATTCAAAAACATATTAAAAATATAAATACTGGTTTTAAGGGTTTCAAAAGTAAACAAAATTAAAAAACCGTTTGTATTTTTGATTTATTGTGTACCTTTGCACCGAAATTTAGAAAGCATAAATTTTATAGTTTATATAAGGTAAGGTGATGGCAAAAAAATCAATTAAGTTAGTTATAGCATTATTAGTGTTGTTTATTTCAACAATTTCTTTCGCATCTAGTGATACTCAAAAAGGGAATCCGATAGACACAAAAGATGAGATACAAGCATATATAGATCATCACTTACAAGATTCTCACGACTTTCATTTCTTTACAGACAATGCTTCTGGGACACATTATAGCATACCACTTCCTGTAATATTATGGGATAACGGATTGCAAGTGTTTATGTCATCAGCTTTTCATCACGGAGAAACTGTTGCAGAAAGTAATGGTAACTACTACAAATTATCTCACTCAAAAATATACAAAACTGATGCTCAGGGAACATTGACTATGGATGATCATGATCACCCAACTAATGTGCGTCCTTTAGATTTTTCTATTACAAAATCTGTAATAGGAATGTTATTAGCAGGAATTTTAATGATATTAGGATTTAGTTCTTTAGCTCGTGGTTACAAAAAAGGAGCAATACCAACTGGTTTTGCAAGAGTTTTAGAGCCTTTAGTAATTTATGTTAGAGATGAGATTGCACGTCCGAACATTGGAGAGAAGAAATACAGAAAATTCATGGGGTTCTTATTAACAGTATTCTTTTTTATCTGGATTTTGAACTTATTAGGATTAACTCCGTTAGGATTTAACGTAACAGGAAACATCGCAGTAACAATTTGTTTAGCCATGTTTACCTTTGTAATTACTCAATTTAGTGGTAACAAAGATTACTGGAAACACGTTTTCTGGATGCCAGGTGTACCAGTAATGATGAAAATAGTATTAATGCCAATTGAAATTTTAGGATTATTTACAAAGCCTTTTTCATTATTAGTACGTTTGTTCGCAAACATAACAGCTGGTCACGCCGTAGTAATGGGTATTGCAGCATTAATGTTAACATTAAAAAATCAGTTTGGTGCAGTTGGTGCAACTGGGATATCATTTTTCCTAACATTGTTCCTAACATTAATTGAGGTGTTAGTAGCTTTCTTACAAGCATATATCTTTACAATGTTATC
>CAWVSR010000017.1:0-14033 GCA_963932865.1 uncultured Kordia sp.
AATTTATTGAAGTTGAAACTCCATATTTAATAAAATCTACTCCAGAAGGAGCTCGAGATTTTGTAGTACCTTCTCGTATGAATGAAGGACAATTTTACGCTTTACCACAAAGTCCACAAACATTCAAACAACTGTTAATGGTTGGTGGAATGGACAAATATTTCCAAATTGTAAAATGCTTTAGAGATGAAGATTTACGCGCCGACAGACAACCAGAATTTACTCAGATTGACTGTGAAATGGCATTTGTAGAGCAAGAAGATATTTTAAACATTTTTGAAGGATTAACACGTCATTTACTAAAAGAGGTAAATGGAGTTGAAATAGAAAAATTCCCACGAATGCTATATGATGATGCTATGCGTTTATACGGAAATGACAAACCAGACATTCGTTTTGGAATGGAATTTGGAGAATTAAACGAGGTAGCACAACACAAAGAATTCAAAGTATTTAATGATGCGGAATTAGTAGTAGGTATTGCCGTACCTGGAGGAGCATCTTACACTAGAAAAGAAATTGACAAATTAATTGACTGGGTTCGCCGTCCGCAAGTTGGCGCACTTGGTATGGTATATGTAAAATGTAATGAAGATGGATCCTTTAAATCATCTGTCGATAAATTCTACGACCAAGAAGATTTAAAAAACTGGGCAGAAAAAACAGGAGCTAAAGCTGGAGATTTAATATGTATCTTATCTGGAGCTACAACTAAAGTTCGTGCACAATTAAGTGCTTTACGTATGGAATTAGCAGAGCGCTTAGGATTGAGAGATCCTAAAGTATTTGCACCGCTATGGGTAATTGACTTTCCTTTATTAGAATTAGATGAAGAAACAGGACATTACCATGCAATGCATCACCCATTCACCTCTCCTAAGCCAGGACAATTAGAACTTTTAGATTCTAAACCAGGAGAAGTTAAAGCCAATGCATACGATTTAGTATTAAACGGAAACGAAATTGGCGGTGGTTCAATTAGAATTCACGACAAACAAATACAAGCAACCATGTTAAAGCATTTAGGTTTTTCTGAAGAAGAGGCTAAAGCACAATTTGGTTTCTTAATGGACGCTTTTGAATACGGAGCACCACCACACGGAGGATTGGCTTTCGGATTAGATAGGTTGGTTGCTATTTTAGGCGGACAAGAAACTATTAGAGATTTCATTGCATTCCCAAAAAATAATTCGGGTAGAGATGTTATGATTGATGCTCCTGCCCTATTAAACAAAGAGCAATTAAAAGAATTGAGTTTACAATTAGATATCAAAGCATAAAACTAAAAACCCTGCAATTGCAGGGTTTTTAGTTTATTAATTCGTTTTTATGAATTTTAAGAAAATTTTAAAAATATCAGGAATTGTAATTGCGGTATTAATCATAATATGTACCGCAATAACTTTCTATTTTAATAGTGAAATAAAGCCTAAGCACCTTCCTAAAAAAGGTGTTTTTAAAAGTGCTGCACAATATATTGATCCAGAAATAGCTTTGCTAAACGAGGGCTTTGAAGTTTGTAACGAAAATTTCATTTTACAATACTATAATCCCGAAAGAGCTACTTATAGCAAAGGAAAAAATGGATTAAGAAAATTTGTATTGTCAAACTACACTAATAATAATTATACAGATTCTGGATACTTAAATATTCGTTTTGTAATTAATTGTAAAGGAGAAGCTGGAAGGTATATCATACATGAAAATAATCTTGACTTAGAACCTCAAAAATTCAATACTGAATTAGTAAATCAGCTTTTCAAGATCACTAGCAACTTAAAAAATTGGAATCCAAATTTTGTTCGCAACGAATATAGAGATTCATACATGTACCTTTCATACCGAATAGAAAATGGAGAAATCACAGAAATTATCCCTTAGTATTTTTTTCTTATTACTAACTATTTCATGTATAGAAAATAAGGAAGACCCTGTTAAGATACTTGAATACGGAAAACGCTATCAGGGAAGTACTCGTAGTTTAAACGCTTTAAAAAAGGTTACTGAATTAGACAGTACTAACTCAGAAGCATATAGAGAATTATCCATACCATATTTAAAGAGAGGATTACCACATTTATGGAAAAAATACATGGATAAATCTATTGCTTTAAATGCTCAAGAATGGCAAGGCTATAGAGGTTACAACTATTTATGGTTTTACAGAGATTATAAAAAAGCAATTGCCGATTTTGATGCTTCAGATACTCTAACTCCAAACTTTATTGATGCCCCTCAAGGACATAGTGTAGATTATTGGAGAGGAATTGCTTATCTTGGATTAAAAGATTATAAAAATTCAATCTATTATTTCGAAAAACACATCGAAAAAGAGACCAAAGAAACAGGTGAAGACTGGGTAGAGATGACTGCCTACCTTTATGAAGGAATAGCTCATTATGAAAATAAAAATGATAGCTTAGCGTTATTAAGTTTTGATAAACTTTTAAAATACACTAAAAATGATTTTGCTGATGGGAATTACTATAAAGCATTAATTTTAGAGAAAAAAGGAAATTATAAAACTGCGTTAGAATTAACTAATTTAGCAATTAAAAATTACGAAGAAGGCTTCTACAACTATAGAGCTTATGTAGAAACTCTTCGACAGATCTATCCGGAAGACTTACTGCTTTTAAAAGAACGTTTGACAAAAAATAAAATAATATGAAATATGTACTTTACATCGTATTCTCAGCAGTAATTATATCAATTAGTTACGGATACTCTATTAAAACTGAAAATGAGTTATTAGGCCATCGTTTCATTGGTCTAGCTGTGGCAGGTTTTTTCTTAGTATGGATGCCCCTATTTATATTTCATCATTTTAAAAACAAAGACGTCAAAAAATATATGATTACTGATGAAACTATAAAAAAAATTAGAGACGAAGCTGAAACCTTTTTAGATTAAATAATAAATCAAGGTGCTCGATAGAAAATAAAGACTACATTTGCACCTATTATTATAATAATACAATCAAAATGACAGGTACAGTAAAATTTTTTAATGACTCTAAAGGATTTGGATTCATTACAAACGAAGAATCAGGACAAGATATTTTTGTTCACGTTACGGCAATCGATGGAGATTCACTTAACGAAGGAGACAAAGTAGAATATGCTGAAGAAGATGGAAAAAAAGGAAAAGTAGCTACTAATGTAGAAGTTATCGGATAATTAATTATCTTTTTCAAAAATAAAAAAAGCGTAACAGAAATGTTACGCTTTTTTTATTTTCTAAATCTATCTTAAACAGCCATTCCTGAAACTTTTCTATATAACAATAGTGCATTACTATCTGTTAAAGAAGCAATGTAACTTGATACACTTAACAAGCGTACATACAAATCATCACTTAAAAAGCCTTCTATTTCTGGTAATGTTTTTAATATTAATTTATCGTAATTAGTAAGTGTATTTGCTGCTTTATTATTAACAGCTGTAGTATAAACATCTAATAATTTAGACAACACTCTATAACCAACAATTTCTTTTTCTATTACCTCATCACTTTCATAAATTTTATCAATACTAATTTTTATAATATCATTAATTTGTGATTCATAAACACATTTATCAAGTAAACCATAACTAAAATCACCCTTTAATATCGCTTCCTCATTACTCATAAAAACAGTTGCCGCTTCATTAATTAAAGCGCTTATTGCTAAAGCTCTTAAATAGGCAACTCTAGTTTTTGTCGTGTTAAGGGACTTATACTTGTCTATATTAATGGTTTCTTTAACCAAATTAATTAAATATTCTAAGGCAAAATCCTCATCAATTAAGCCAAGGTTAATTCCATCTTCGAAATCAATAATGGTATAACAAATATCGTCTGCAGCTTCTACTAAAAAAGTAAGTGGATGTCTAGAATAGCTAATCGTTTCACCTTTTCTAGTTTGCAACAAACCTAAATCAGCAGCTACATCTTGAAATAAATTTTTATCATCTTGGAAAAAACCATACTTTTTATCGGCAATATGATTGCTAGGCTTATGCGGTAATGATTCTTTAGGATATTTCATAAAAGCGCCTAAAGTTGCATAAGACAATCTTAAGGCTTCCTTTTTTTCTGTAAGAATTTTAAATCCGTTTGCATTCCCTTCAAAACTAACTAAATCTTGATACTCTTTATCTGTCAAGTTAGGTTTATGAATAAGACCATTCCCTGTTTTAAAATACTCCCCTATTGATTGCTCTCCAGAATGACCAAATGGAGGATTACCAATATCATGAGCCAAAGCTGCAGTTGCAGTTATAGCTCCAAAATCATTTGACCTATATCCTAAATCAAATTCTAAATGCGGGTATTTTTTTAATAGCTCCTTCCCTACTATTCTCCCTAAAGATCTAGCAACTACAGAAACTTCTAAACTATGGGTTAAGCGCGTGTGAACAAAATCAGTTTTAGACAAGGGTATGACCTGTGTTTTATCTTGTAAAGACCTAAAGGCAGCAGAAAATATAATACGATCATAATCAACTTCAAAACCTAAACGGTTCTCGTCTTGTTCTTTACGTAATCTTTTATTTGTATCACCATATCTTTTTAACGACAATAATTGATCCCAATTCATCATAACACATATTTTAAAATTAACGTTTCCTTAATGAGTAGTGCTATTCTTTTACAATTCAATAACAAAAGCGTTATGTACTAGTAACACTAGAGTGGCCTACTTCGTATTTCTTTGCAAAAAAAATTAAACATTGCAAAAAATGAAAAAGATTCTATTTTTAATTTCCTTATTTACAAGTATTGCCTTTGCGCAAGACAAAGTTCAAATATCGGGAAAAATATTAGACGGAGAAATGAATAACGAACCATTATTTGGTTCAACTGTTATCATTTCAGGAACAACAACTGGAACTCAAGCAGACTTTGACGGAAAATACGTATTAGACGTATATCCTGGAACATATACATTAGAGTATAGTTATGTAGGGTATGTTTCCATAAAAGAAACAGTTAATATAACTGTAAACACAACTATTAATAAAACCCTGACTGCAAACTCTTTAGAACAAGTGGTAATTGTAGCAGAAACAAACAGAGAAAAAGAAAGCGCATTACTTTTAGCTCAAAAAAAAGCTGTAGGTATAAAGCAACAAATTGGAGCACAAGAATTAGCTAAAAAAGGTGCTTCAGATGTTGCTTCTGCAATAACTAAGGCTTCAGGTATTTCTAAACAACAAGGATCAGGAAGTATTTTTGTTAGAGGTTTAGGAGATCGTTATAACTCCACAACATTAAACGGGTTACCAATACCATCAAATAATCCTGCAAATAAAAACATCGCTCTTGATATATTCTCTACCGACATCGTCCAGTATATTGATATTAATAAAATATACGAAAACTCTATATATGGTGACTTTGGTGGAGCTAATGTAAATATTGCATCAAAAAACCATAAAGGAAAAAGTTCTTTAAAATTTGGATATAGTAGCGGTTATGACTTTAATGCATTAGGACAAAATCCATTTTATTTACAAGACGGACCAAACTACTCTGGATTTTACAATAAAAAACAACCAAACAACCCTTTGTCTGCATATAATTTTACTACAAGTTTAGATAAAGCGAGAACAGATACACCTGTAAATCAAGACATTTCTCTGTCTGGTGGTACTAAAATAGGTTTTAAAAACGATCATAGTTTAAGCTTTTTTGCTACTGGTTCTTTTACAAATGATTTTGGATATACTGAAGGATACTCCAGAGGTAATGTAAACAAACAAGGTTTAATACAAAGAGACTATGATTTCCAAGAGCACACTTACGAAACAAATACTACCGGAATGGCAAATTTTGTTTACAAATTTAACCCTAATCATAATTTAAAATTTAATTCTTTGTATGTAAATTCAACAAAACAAGAATTAAACAAAAACACAGGTACTCACAATATTTTTGATGATGCACAAGAAGGTGGAGGGCTTAGAATAAGAGAAACTTTTAATAGAACTCAATTATATGTAAACCAGTTGTTAGGAGAACACAAAATAAACGACATAATTGATTTAGATTGGGGACTAGCGTATAACGATGTTTTAAATAGCACACCAGACAGAAGACAAGTGATGCTTTCTCCTATAGAGAATGAAGACCCAACATCTCCATTAATTGCTTCTGATATAGCAGACTCTAACAACCACCGTTATTTTGAGGAACTTAAAGAAAATGAATACGCAGCTAAAGCTCAAGGAAGTTATAAGTTTTCTAAAAATGAAGAAGATATTTTTAAAGGAAAAGTAACCTTTGGATATAGCGGGAGATATAAAACAGTAGATCTTGAAGCTACACAATTTAATTTTGCAATTAATAAAAACATCAATACAAATATTATTGATGTAAATAACCTTGATGGATATTTTAATCAAAATAGTTTAGATGCTGGTTACTTTAGAATTAAAACATTTAGAGGAGGATTAGGAATCAACAATGCATTAGACCCACAGACTTATGAAGGTACACAAATAATTCATAGTGGATACGCAAGCTTACAATATCTATTAACATCAAAATTAACGGTAGTTATTGGATTAAGAACAGAATTAATCCAGCAAGATATTGAATGGAAAACATCATTAGACCCTAGTGGTGACGAAAACTCTCTTGAAAAAACAGAGTTCATGCCTAATGCATCATTCAAATATGAAGTAAATGATAAAAATAATTTAAAATTTGCTGCAAGTAAATCATATACTTTACCACAATTTAAAGAAAGAGCTCCATTCTTATTTGAAGATAAAGACGGTAACGTATCTTATGGTAATGAGTTTTTATACTCATCAACAAACTACAATGCAGATTTAAAATGGGAATTCTTCCCTACTTCTGGAGAGGTACTATCTGCAACTGGTTTTGGTAAAGTAATTCAAAATCCAATAAACTCAGTAATGATATCATCAGCAGCAAACGACTTTTCATGGGTAAATTCAGGTGAACAAGCCTTTGTTTTAGGAGCTGAATTTGAAATAAAGAAAGATATTTTCAAAAGCGAAAAAATAAAAAATGATATCCCTTTAGATACTAAATTATCTTTTGGACTTAATACTGCATTTATGATTACAGATCAAGACTTTGACGAAGACAAAGTAGCAAATGAAACTGATTTAAATGTAGACTTTACAGATGAAAATGGTAAATTAGAAGGGGCTTCAGATGTAGTATTAAATTCTGACATAAGTTTTTTCAAAGAAATTTCTGAAAACAGCAACATATTAGCTACTGTGGTAGGAAACTACACATCTGAAAACTTGGCAACAATAGGATCATCACAAAGAGGTAACATCATTAATGAATCTCTGTTCTCTTTAGATTTTGTAACAAAAGTAAAACTGAGTAAACGTTTAAGCTCAGGAATATCTTTAAAAAACATTTTAAATCCAGATGTTAAAAGATATCAAGAAAGTGATAACGGAAATATTGATTTAAGATCATACAAAAGAGGTATTTCAGCTAGCATCTCATTGCAATATAACTTTTTGTAAAAAAGCAAACATAATTAATAGAAAAAGACTTACTGTATGTAAGTCTTTTTCTATTTACAATAAATTAACATTCGCAAAGAACACTTAACAAATGTATGATGTTATGGTAAAGAACACCTCCTGGAAATTATATTTATTTGTAGTGTAATTAACAAACACAAAAAAATAAAATGAAAAAATCAATTTTACTATTAGCTGTAGCCGCGACAACAATTTTTGCAAGCTGTTCATCAGATGACGACGGAGGGAATAATGGAAACAATGACAATGGAGAAAACCAAAATACATTCGTTGTTGATCCAACTAATTTTCAAGGAGATATCAACGATGGAACAATAACACTTGATGCTAATGAAGTGTATGACTTAACAGGAGCTTTAGTTGTTAACGAAGGAGCTAAATTAATTATCCCTGCAGGAACACGTATTGAAGCTTCAGGTGGTACAGCTTCATATATAGCAGTTGCACAAGGTGCTCAAATAGATGTTTTAGGTACAGCTTCAAACCCAGTTGTAATGACATCTGCAAGTAACACACCATTACCAGGAGACTGGGGAGGTTTAGTAATTTGTGGTAACGCACCAACTAACAAAGGTGGATCTAATGGAGAAACAGCTACATCTGAGGTTGCTGACTTAACATATGGTGGATCTAATGTAAATGACAATTCTGGAATTATTGAATATTTAAGAGTTGAATATACTGGAGCTACTTTTAACGGCTCTAAAGAATTTAACGGTGTTTCTTTATTTGCAGTAGGAGCAGGAACAGTTTTCCAATATGTACAGTCTTACAATGGTGGAGATGACGGAATTGAGTTTTTCGGAGGTACTGTTGATGGTAAGTATTTAGTATCTACTGCAAGTGGAGATGATTCTATTGACTTTGCTGATGGATGGTCAGGTACAGGGGAATATTGGTATATTAACGAGGTAACTAAAGCAGGTATTGAAGGATCTAACAATGGAGATAACGGTAATGCTACACCAGGTACTAATGTTACTTTAAAAAACATTTCTATTGTAAAAGGGAGCGCTACTGGTTCTGAAGGTGCATTATACATCAAAGAAGGTGGTGGATTATGGAATGCAGAAAATATTCATATCTCTGGTTTTGATTTAGGTATCAAAATTAAATCTGATGATACAGCAGCTAATGCAAATGTAGACTCCGGAAACATTACATTTAACAAAATACAATTTAGTCCTTCTGTTACCACTAAAACACAGTACGAAGGGACAAACACTGATTATCTTAATGAACAAGATAATGCTGGTGCAGGAAAAAGTGCAGAGGTACCATTATGGACTGCAGGATGGACTACAGGATTATAAAATAAAATAACAACAATAAACAAAGACTTTTTTGTGAAGTTATTTATTTAAAGCTAAACGTTGTCTTTTTATATTTTTTGCAAGAATTAAACAATAAGCGTTTAGTCTTTTTGAAGAGGTGATAGAAATCACCTCTTTTTTTTTAAAATTAATTTAATTTAAAAATTATAGAGTAAATTAATTCTTAAAAATAAAGACAGAAATAACAGGTATTCAAATTTAAAATCTTTCATCAAATAAAAAAACAGATTAAAATCTAGAATAAATAGAATGGTAACTAGAAAGTAATTTTATTAAAAAAAAGATGTTTTAATAAATTAAAGAAAAGACATCGATTTTTAATCTAAACAGAATGTTAATTAAATATAAATCCAAGTATAATATAACAGTAAAATTGAATTTATATAAGTAATTATCATCTATGTAAAAAGCAGGAAAAAGAAATTTTCAATAATTGATTTTAAATGCTTCTCGAAGACAAATATTGAATTCTAAACTAAAATAATGTTATTCAATTTAGATATCAAAATGAATATTCCAGTAGGGTTTTATTATAATACAAATAATAAGAACCCCATTAGCTAAAGAATGAATAGATCTAGTTATAAACTCCTCTTTAGAAATTATGAAGAAAAAACAATTTTATATAAATAACCCAAAGAAGTAAACTTCTCTGGGTTAATATTAATTTCATTAAAACAGTCAAACAATTTAAGTAAGACAAATTCGCAAATTAAAAATTAAAATAGGTGATTAAGTTAATCTGATCTCTTCCTGAATTTTCAAAGAATTGATTCATATAACCTATTTCAAACTTTAGTTTATCATTTAGTTTCCAACCTACACCACCAAATAGACGGTTTCTATCAAATACTGAAGACTCCGTATTTAAAAATATTTCATTATACGCCGCGGCATATAATAATGAGTTTGACTCCGTAAAAGTTTTTAACGGATAATTTAAAGAAAGAAAGTAACGAAAACGCATTTTAAAATCAGACTCAACAAATCGTTGTTCAAAACGATATCGATGACTTAAATTTAGTTTACCAACAGATTGCTTTGTTGTAAATTGCTGATAAATTCGATGCTCATTTACAGATTCTTTATCATCGGTACCAATAATATAATTTTCCGAAAGTATGTAACCATAACCTAAAAGTAAATTATTATTATTTTCAGTTAAATTATAACCTAACCCTGTTCGTAAAAGTAATTGCTCTAAGTCTCCTATAGCGTTATAATTTCTGTACTGAACTTCATTATGTATATTCCATTTAGAATCTAATTTCTTATTTCCAATATAGATCATCCAGTTTCCTAAATCACTATCTTGGCTAAAGCCTATAAAAGGAAGCATTAGTAAAAATACTAATGCTCCTAAAAAATTATGTTTAAAAGAATTTTTAAATTTCATATTAGAAAAGTTTATTCATAAAAATTAACTGCTCCACTATGAATATCATACATAGCACCTACTATTACAATCTCACCATTTTTCTCCATTTCAGCTAAAACAGGACTTTCAGCTTTGATTCGATCAATAGTTAATTTTACATTTTGAGAAGCAACATCATTTACGAATTCGATATTAGATGAATTTCTCAACGAAGGCTCTGCAGGTTCAGCAACTGCATTAACCGCAGGTTTAATTTTATCTAACATGGCTGTTAAGTTTCCTAACTCTGCATTATCACAGGCTCCTTTTACAGCACCACAGCTTGTATGGCCTAAAACAACAATTGATTTAGTACCTGCCAATTTACAAGCAAATTCCATACTCCCTAAGATGTCTTCATTTACAAAATTACCTGCTATACGAGCACTAAAAACATCTCCTAATCCTTGATCAAAAATTAACTCAGAAGACACTCTAGAGTCAATACAACTTAATATTGTAGAAAAAGGGAATTGCCCTTTACTCGTGTCATTTACTTGTTCTGTTAAATTTCTATTAGCCCTGAGGTTTTCTTGAAACCTTTTATTACCGTCTTTTAATAACTGTATTGATAACTCAGGAGTAATTTTATTTTGTGTTTCTTTAGTATGTGCTTTCATTATTATTTTTTTTATTTTGTTAATTTAAAAAACTTAATATAACTCTCAGGATTCTCTGTAATACCTCTTTCTGAAATCAATGTTACATTAATATTTCTTTCTTTAGCTTTTAAAGAAAAATCTTCTAATATTTCAATAATATCATTATCTAAATAACGAGTCTTTCTTACATCAATTTCAAGAAAAGTATCGTTTGGAAGTGAGTCTAATTCTTTTAGAATTGCACCTTTATTAAAAAATGTAACTTCCTCTGCTAGAGTCATTTTAATTTTATTAACCCCGTTACTCTTGTCTTCAATATGTAAAAAATGAGAATTCTGATAACTTTTAATTAAAATTACAACAATTCCAACTGCCAAACCTATTCCTATTCCTAATAATAAATTACCTGTTACTACCATAGGTACAACTGTAGCGAAAAAAGGAATAGATTGTTTCCAACCTAAGTTAAACATGGTTTTAAAAGTAGAAGGCTTTGCCAATTTATATCCAACAATTAATAAAATTGAAGCTAAAACTGAAAGTGGAATGTTATTTAACAAATTTGGAATTAACATCACCGAAATTAATAATAAAAAACCGTGCAATATTGCAGAAATTTTTGTTCTACCACCAGAGTTTATATTTGCAGAACTTCTTACAATAACTTGTGTAATAGGCAAACCTCCAATTAAACCAGATATAATGTTACCTGCACCTTGAGCATAAAGCTCTCTATTAGTAGGTGTAACATTATTATGAGGATCAAGTTTGTCTGTAGCTTCAACACATAATAAGGTTTCCAAACTAGCAACTAAACCAATAGTAAAAGCTGTAATTAAAATTTCAGGATTTGTGATTGCACCAAAATTAGGAAACACAAACTGAGCAAAAAACTCATCAGAATTAGACGGAGTTGGAACATTTACAACGTTTTGAGCCGCAATTCCATAAGAGCCATCTTTAGTAAATAGGTAATAGACAATTCCAATTGCTACGGCCACTATAGGCCCTTGAATTATTTGGAAAAACTTTCCCTTTTTAGATAAAACGGTATCCCATAGAATTAGAATAAATAATCCTATAAAACCAATTATTATTGAGGAGGTTTCAATTTTATCTAAACTTCCTAAGAAATCAACTAAACCAAACCCTTTAGACTTAGCGTCAAGATGTCCGAAGAAGAAAGGAATTTGCTTTAGAAAAATAATAATACCAATACCAGTTAACATCCCCTTAATTACTGAAGAAGGGAAGTAATAACCAATAACTCCTGCTTTTAAAACTCCTAAAATAATTTGAAAGACCCCTGCTAAAACAACAGCTACTAAAAAGTTTTCAAATCCTAAGTTTTGAATTGCAACTAGAACAATTGCTGCTAAACCAGCCGCCGGTCCACTAACACCTATTTTGGAACCACTAAGACCTCCTACAACAATACCACCAATAATACCAGATATTATACCTGAAAAAAGATTTGGGGCACCACTTGCTAATGCTATACCTAAACACAAAGGTAGTGCTACGAAAAATACAACGATACTTGCTGGCAAGTCGTTTTTAATATATTTGAACATAATAAATAAAAATAAGTTTTACTGCATTTTCAATGCAGTTGAATTAAATAAGAATAAAAAGTCTAAGTTTGATTATTATTTGGGGGGAGGAAGTTGGATATCAAGAGATGGTCTAGAAAAAATCTTAATCACAAATCTTTGTAATAACTTTAACTTTTTTGTATTAAAATTAAAATTTGAATATAACTCAATCAAAAGATTTTCTTTATCTTCTACATCAAGTTCTTCAATATCTTTCTCTTCAATATCTTTTTGTTCACTCTCTTCAGAACCATCCTCATTTGATAATTCTGTGAATACTTGTGAATCGTCATTTATTAAAAAAACTAATGATTGTGATAAGATGGAGAACATCAAAATCACTGATAAAAAAATAATTGAAAAAAACCTTATCACTAACACTAACTTTTTTACAAAAATAAAAAGGTTTTCTATTTGAAACTGTACTTTTATGTTAAAAAAAGTTAATTTTTATTTTTAATCCAATTCAAACAAGCAATAAAATTTTCAAATAACAACTCTTTGGATACTAAATCTGGAATAATATCAATCGTTTCTAACATATATTTAGGTTGTTTTAAAATACCTACTAAAGCAACAGTTTTTCCGCTCTTTACTAAATCTGACAACACATCTTCCATTGCATATAAACCTGACTGATCTACATATTGCATCCTGTCTAATCTAATAATTACTATTGAAGCTGTTTCTGGAATTTGTTTGGCTAGGTTTTGAAAGTCACTTGTAGAACCAAAAAATAAAGGTCCCTTAATATGCTTTATAAACACATCATCTAACAACTTTTGATTAACATCTAATTCATCAGGCCACTCTTCCTCTTTTAACGCCTTAACATTAGAACGTTCGGCAGTTAAATCTCCTATTTTTTTCATGAACATTAATGACGCAATTATTAAACCTATTCCAACAGCATAAACTAAATTCCAAACGGAAGACAAGACCAAAACTACTAACATAATGATTACCTCAGTACGAGGCATATAAGGAATCGCCTTTAATCCTTTATAATCCATAACACCAATTCCTACAGTTATTAATATACCTGCTAAAACTGCCGCTGGAATTTTTGAAGCAACTGGACCTAAAATCAATAAAATTAATAACAACATTATACCTGCTATCATTCCAGAAAGTTTGGTTTTACCACCTGCATTAATATTTACAACTGTTCTAATTGTCGCTCCTGCTCCAGGAATTCCTCCAAAAAAACCTGCTATACTATTTCCAATTCCTTGGCCTATAAGTTCTTTATTAGGTTTGTGCTTCGTTTTTGTCATATTATCAGCAACTACAGAGGTTAATAAGGAATCTATCGCACCTAATAATGCTAAAGTAAGTGCAGTGAAAATATATGGCGAAATGGTTTTAGCTTTAAAATTAGTGAAAATTTCAAAATTTGGAATTGGTAAACCAGCAGGGATTTCTTGAATTGGTCTATAGTTTAATCCAAAAGCAATGGGGATAACTGACATTACTAAAAGGGCAACCAAAGTACTAGGCACTTTATTGGTAATACGTTTAAAACCGAAAATAATAAAAATTGTCCCTAAAGCTAATATAAG
>CAWVSR010000018.1:0-13740 GCA_963932865.1 uncultured Kordia sp.
TTTTTATACAAAAATGGGATACAATTTAAATTGTATCCCATTTTTGTATAAAAAAGTTGTTTTTAGTATAAAGCTACTTGCTTTCTGCGTAACGTTTTTCAACCTCATTCCAATTAATAACATTAAAGAATGCATTAATGTAGTCTGGTCTTCTATTTTGATAGTTTAAGTAGTATGCGTGTTCCCATACATCTAAACCTAAAATAGGAGTTCCTTCACAACTTACGCCAGGCATTAATGGATTGTCTTGATTAGGTGTTGAGCAAACGCTAACTTTACCTCCCTTTTCTACACATAACCATGCCCATCCTGATCCGAATTGTGTAGCAGCTGCTTTTGAAAAAGCGTCTTTAAAAGCATCTACTGATCCAAATTCAGCAATAATAGCATCTTTTAATTCTCCAGATAAATAACCTTTATCTTCAGGATTCATAACTGTCCAGAATAAAGAATGATTATAAAACCCTCCTCCATTATTACGTACAGCATTATTGTTCATGTCTAAATTAGCAAGAATATCTTCAATAGATTTTCCTTCTAAATTAGTTCCTTCAACAGCTGTGTTTAATTTTGATGTATATCCGTTATGGTGCTTTGAATGGTGAATTTCCATTGTTCTTGCATCAATATTTGGTTCTAATGCATCATAAGCATATCCTAATTTTGGTAATTCAAAAGCCATAATATATTTTTTAGTTAAATGTTTGAATTCAAATTTACAAAAACAAATAATAAGTTGATATCAATTAAAGTAATTAATATCTATTGCATCATATAGTTTGTATATTGTAACGTTATAAATAAGAACTTTAATGAATACAAATTCTTTTACGGTTTATAATGCATCAGCCGGTTCGGGAAAAACTTTTACTCTAGTTAAAGAGTATTTAAAAGCACTTTTTTCATCTGTTAATATTGATAAGTATAAAAATATTTTAGCAATCACTTTTACAAATAAAGCGGTAGCAGAAATGAAAAGCCGTATTCTAGTAAATCTCAAGTCATTTGCAGATTCTAAAATACTATTACCAGAGATTCCTGAAGATTTGCAGGATCAACATCAAATGTTTGAACTTATTGCTAATGAATTAGGTTTAACCACTGTTCAATTACATAAAAAGGCAATTAGAATTCATGATGCTGTTTTGAATAATTATGCAGCTTTTGATATTGTTACTATTGATACATTTACACACAGAATTATTAGAACATTTGCACATGATTTAAAATTATCACAAAATTTTGAAGTGGCATTAGATACAGATGAGATTTTAAATGAAGCTATTGCTAATTTATTAATTAAAGTTGGTGACGATCAAAAACTAACTAAGCTGTTAATAGATTTTGCATTACACAAAGCCGATGATGATAAAAGTTGGGACATTGCTTTAGATTTGTACAAGGTTTCAAAGTTATTGTTAAATGAAAATGAAGTTGAACATGTTTCAAGGTTAAAAGATAAAACTTTAGAAGATTTTGATAAGCTAAAAGATATACTAGAACAGAAACTAACTCTACTTAAAAAAGATATAAGTAATAAATCAAAACAAATAATATTAGATTTTGAAAAAAAAGGAATTTCAGAAAATGATATAAAATCAATTTTCAATTATTTTTTAAAGCTTTCTAAGGACGATTTCTCTGTTAAATATGGTTTAGTATGGCAAACTAAATTATTAAATGGCGACAAACTATACCCAAAACGAGTATCAGGCTTAGTTGCAGATTCTATTGATGAGTTTCAACCTTATATATGCGAGGTTTTTTCTCAAACAGAAAAGTTGTTTTACGAAATTTCATTTTTAAAAAATATATTAAAAAGTATCGTTCCGTTATCTGTTTTAAACATTGTAAATAAAGAATTACAAAATATTAAGAAAGAGCAAAATATTTTATTAATATCAGAATTTAATCAATTAATTTCTAACGAAATTAAAGGGCAACCCGCACCATTTATTTATGAACGATTAGGAGAGAGGTATCATAATTATTTTATCGATGAATTTCAAGATACTTCTCAAATGCAATGGCAAAATTTAATTCCATTGGCAGAAAATGCACTAGCAATAGAGCCAAGGCCAAATGAACAAAATTCATTGTTAATTGTTGGTGATGCAAAGCAAGCAATTTATAGGTGGAGAGGAGGTAAACCGGAACAGTTTATTGATTTATATGAAAATGAAAATCCGTTTCAGATTCATAAGAGTATTGAAAACTTAGGCACTAATTATAGAAGTTATAGTGAAGTGATTGATTTTAATAATGAATTTTTTAGTTTTTTATCCTCAAAATTTCAAAATGAGACTCATAAAGAATTGTATAAAATAGGTAACAAACAAGAGCAAAACACTAAAAAAGGAGGTTTTGTAAAAGTTTCTTTTGTAGATAATGTTTTAGAAGAAGAGGCTGCGGGTTTGTATCAACAAAAAGTTTTAGAAACCATAAAAGAGGTTTTGTCTCAAGGTTTTGTTAAATCAGACATTTGTATTGTTACCAGAAAAAAGAAGGATGGAATTGCAATTGCTGATTTTTTAGTAGAAGAAAATATAGCTATTATTTCTTCAGAAACACTTTTGGTAAACAAATCAAAAGAAGTTCAGTTTATCATTTCTTTTTTAAATTATCTATTATATCCAGATCGAAAAAACACCAAGATTGAGGTTTTAAATTATTTGTTTATAAAACTTCAAGTACAAACTACTGAGCATGAGTTTTATGTTTCATTATTACAATTAACTCCTCAGGAATTGTTTAAAGAGTTTGCTATTTCTTATCAAATTCAATTTGATTATGAAGCTTTTCAAACACTACCATTTTATGAATTAGTAGAGCAAATAATACGCGCTTTTTATTTAGTAAATACCTCAGATGCATATATTCAGTATTTCTTAGATGAGGTTTTGTCGTTTAGTCAAAATAAGCAAACTGGTATCCAGGGGTTTTTAGAGTTTTGGGAACTTAAAAAAGATAAACTAAGTATTGTTGCTCCAGAGGGAGCTGATGCAATAACTTTAATGACAATTCATAAATCAAAAGGATTAGAATTTCCGGTAGTTATATTTCCATTTGCAGAATTAGACATTTATAAAGAAATAGATTCAAAAGTTTGGTATCCTATAAATAATGAAGAATTTAGTGATTTTTCAGAGGCTTATTTACAGTTCAATAAGGAAATAGAAACCTATGGTGATATTGGTGCGTTTTTATGGAAAGAACGCAGGGCACAATTGGAGTTAGATAATATAAACTTATTATATGTGGCACTTACTAGGCCAAAAGAACAATTGTATATAATCTCTAAAAAAGCTGTAAATAAAAAAACAGGTCAAGAAAATGAAAGCTTTTATTCAGGATTTTTAATAGGTTTCTTAAAGCAAATTGGGAAATGGAACGAGGAAAATAATGATTACGAATTTGGAGAAATACTAAAGTTGTCTTCAAAAACAATAATTAAGGAAGAGAGAGAATTGTTATTTACTTCATCTTCAAGATTAGACCATAATTTATCAATATTAACTAAGTCAGGAGTTTTATGGGATTCAGAGCAAGAATTAGCTATTGAAAAAGGTAATTTAATGCATTTAATTTTATCAAAAATAATATTTAAAAATAATATTGATATTGTTTGTAATCAATTTGTTATTAAGGGAATAATTACAGAGCAAGAAAAATTAGCAATTAAGCCTGTTTTGATTAAATTAATAAATGATTCTGAGATGACCATTTATTTTAAAGAAGGCTTAGAGGTTTTTAATGAAAGAGCTATAGTCACTTCAAAAGGAAAAACTCTTATCCCTGACAGAATTGTTTTTGAAGATAATAAAGCAACTGTAATAGATTATAAAACTGGAGCATTTGAAATAAAACATGAACAGCAAATTAATAATTACGCATCTGTTTTAATTGAAATGGGATATGATATCGATAGAAAGATATTGGTTTATTTAGGAGATAAAATAAAAATTAGAGATGTTAATTGATATTTGTAAAATAATTACATTTGTCATTATAAATACTACTTAAATAATATAATTCATGTACGGAAAAATAAAAGAACATCTAGCTCAAGAAATAAAAGAAATTAAGGAGAACGGATTATATAAAAAAGAACGCATCATTACCTCTGCTCAAGATGCTGTTATTAAAATTTCTACAGGAGAAGAAGTAATTAACTTTTGCGCAAATAATTATTTAGGATTGTCATCTCATCCGGATGTTATTCAAGCAGCAAAAGATACTATGGATACTCATGGTTTCGGGATGTCATCAGTAAGATTTATTTGTGGTACTCAAGACATACATAAAGATCTTGAACAAAAAATAGCAGATTATTACAGTACAGAAGATACAATTCTATACGCAGCTGCTTTTGATGCTAATGCTGGTGTTTTTGAACCATTATTAGGAAAAGAAGACGCTATTATTTCTGATTCCCTAAATCATGCATCTATTATTGATGGAGTTCGATTATGTAAAGCTGCAAGATACCGCTACCAAAATAGCGATATGGCAGATTTAGAAAAACAATTAATTGCTGCGAATGAAAATGAAGCAAGATTTAAAATAATTGTAACTGACGGAGTTTTCTCTATGGATGGTCTTGTTGCTCCATTAGATAAAATATGTGATTTAGCAGATAAATATGATGCAATGGTTATGATTGATGAATGTCATTCTGCTGGATTCATAGGAGAAACAGGAAGAGGAACTCTCGAAGCTAAAGGTGTTTTAGATAGAGTAGATATTATAACGGGTACTCTTGGTAAAGCTTTAGGAGGAGCTATGGGTGGTTATACAACTGGTAAAAAAGAAATTATTGATATATTACGTCAACGTTCTCGTCCGTATTTATTTTCTAACTCTTTAGCGCCAGCCTTAGTAGGGGCGTCTATTAAAGTTTTCGAAATGTTAGACACGGATACTACTTTAAGAGATAAACTAGAGTGGAATACAAATTACTTTAAAAAAGGAATTAAACAAGCTGGTTTAGAGATAGTTGATGGGGATTCTGCGATTGTCCCAGTAATGCTATATGATGCTAAATTATCTCAAAAGATGGCAGATATGTTATTAGAAGAAGGTATTTATGTGATAGGATTCTTTTATCCAGTTGTACCTAAAGATAAAGCAAGGATTCGTGTACAATTATCTGCGGCTCATACTAAAGAGCACTTAGATAAGGCTATAGAGGCTTTTAAAACAGTTGGAGTAAAGTTAAACATAATCTAAAACCTGACTTTTGTAGCTTTTCTTATTAATTAAAAAGAAAAATAATTACTTAATTTTTTGTTAATAACTTTTTACATACTACATTTGTTGAGAATTAACATTTAAAATTAAATTTATTGATATGAAACAATTTAGCAAATTATTGGCTGCATGTGCCCTTGTACTAGGTTCTAGCGCTAATGCACAAACTGAAGACAACCCATGGGGTGTTACTGTTGGAGCTAATGCAATTAATTTCTTAGGAGCTAATAATGACGGCTTAATTGGAAATGCAGGAGAAGAAGCAGCAATGTTTTCAGAATTTTTTAATTTACAAGATCAATGGAACATGGCCCCAGCAATTTCTCAACTTACTGTTGGTAGATATATGGGTAGTGGTGTTAGTTTAGACTTGTCTGGAACATTCAACAAACTAACTCAATACAATAATGCTGAAACTAATGAAGGTGTTGCTTCATTTAATGAAGATATTGATGGAGATTACTGGGGTGTTGATTTAGGTGTTAATTACCACTTAAATTCACTTTGGAATGGTATGAACTGGTTAGACCCTTATTTAAGAGCTAATGCTGGTTATAACTGGATTGATATGGGTGCTTTAGACGATAACGGTTTAGTTGCTGGTGGAGGTTTAGGAATTAACTTCTGGGTACGTGATAATGTAGCTATTAAAGCTCAATCTACTTACAAAAACAATTTTGCTGAGGATTTAGAAAATGCAAATTATTTTCAACATACTGTAGGTTTAACTTTCGCTTTCGGAGGTTCTGACGTAGATGGAGATGGAATATTTGACAAAGATGATGCTTGTCCAGATGTTGCTGGTATTGCAGAATTTAATGGTTGTCCTGATACTGATTCTGATGGAATCGAAGATTCTAAAGATGCTTGTCCAGATGTTGCTGGTACTGTAGAATTCAACGGTTGTGCTGATACTGATGGTGACGGTGTAGCTGATCCTCAAGACGAATGTGTTGATGTTGCAGGTTTAAAAGAATTAAACGGTTGTCCTGATGCTGATGCTGATGGTATTGCTGATGCTAAAGATGGTTGTCCACAAGTTGCTGGACCAGCTGAAAACAAAGGTTGTCCTTGGCCTGATTCTGATAATGACGGAGTAGCTGATAAAGATGACCAATGTCCTCAAAAAATGGGTACTGTTGCAAACAACGGATGTCCTGAAATTACTGAAGGAGTTAAAAAAGCATTAAATGACTATGCTAAAACTATCTTATTTGATACTGGAAAAGCATCTATCAAGAAACAATCTGCTGAAGTATTAAATGATATCGTTGGTATCTTAAAAGAATACTCTAACGCTCAATTTAACATTGAAGGTCATACAGATAGTTCTGGATCTGCTAAATTCAACAAGTCTTTATCTCAATCAAGAGCTAAGTCTGTTATGGATTACTTAGTAAGTAACGGAATTGCTGCTGACAGATTAAACTATGCTGGATACGGTGAAGAAAGACCATTAGACTCTAATAAAACTAGAGCTGGTAAAGCAAGAAACAGAAGAGTTGAAATCAACTTAAAAAAATAATTAGTATTTAACAAATACTTTAAAAGCGCTTCTTAATTGAAGCGCTTTTTTTATTTTTACTCAATGCAAAGTTTTATAAAAAAGTGTTTAGTAAAAATTAATAAAGACAGTGCATCTTTAAGTAAAGATGTTTTTGTTTTACCAAGTAAAAGGGCTGGAGTATTCTTAAAAAATGAGTTGTCAAATTATTACGACAGTACTTTTTTTCTGCCTAAAATAATTAGTATAGAGGAATTTATAGAAGATGTTTCAGGATTAATTACAAGTAGTAATTTAGAAACACTTTTTACTTTTTACGAGGTTTACGAATCTATTATTCCAGATGAACTAAAAGAGTCCTTTGAGTCGTTTTCTAAGTGGGGTCAAATACTGTTACATGATTTTAACGAAATTGATAGATATGGTATTCATGCTCAACAATTTTTTTCAAATCTTTCAGACATTAAACAAATTGAAAATTGGTCACCTAGTGAAAAGCCTACAACACTCATAACTAATTATTTAGATTTTTGGAGGAACTCATTTCATTATTATGATAAGTTACAATCTAAATTAGTTCAAACTGGAGTTGGTTATCAAGGTCTGGTATACCGTGAGGCTTCAAATAAGATTAATGACTACATTAGTAATAACGATATTCATCATTATTTCCTTGGATTTAATGCCTTAAACGCTTCAGAAGAAAATATATTTCAAGCTTTATTAAAACAGAAAAAAGCTACTGTTTTCTTTGATATTGATCAACGTTATTTTAATTCTAAAACAAATAGTGCAGGGCACTTTTTAAGAAAATATAATAATAATTGGAGCTATTATCAAAATACGGATTTTTCAATAATATCTGATGAGTTTTCGTCAAAGAAACATATTGATGTTATTGCCTTGCCAAAAAATATTGGTCAAGTAAAAAAAGTGGGAGAATTATTAAGCAAACTTTCTACGTCAGAACTTAAGGATACTGCTGTTATATTAGGTGATGAAAGCTTACTACTTCCTCTTTTAAATTCCTTACCTAAAAATGTTATAGATATTAATATAACAATGGGTATGCCTTTAAAGGATGTTCCTATTGCATCTTTTTTTGATACTATTTTTCAACTATACTATAAACAATCAGCCGATCGATTTTATTTTAAAAAGTTGCTTAATTTTTTAAATAATAATTATTCTAGATTATTATTAGATACCAGTGAAGTAGATAAATTAGTACATCATATCCAATACTATAATATTATTAGTATTTCTAGAAGTGAGATTTTAGAGGTACTCCCTAATAACATTTTTTTAGAAAAAATTCTATCTCTTAATAATAAAAAACCATTTCAATTTTTAGAAGTTTTTAAAAAGGTTATTTTTAAACTTAGACAACAATTAAGTGATAAAGAAAACAAACAATTAGATTTAGAGTATTTATATCGTTTCAATGAAGTTTTTAATGTTTTAGAAGTTTTACAAACGAAGTATACGTCTATTAAAAGTATTGAAGAGTTTTATCAAATTTATAAAGAGGTTTTAAGTTCTGATACGTTAGATTTTAGAGGAGAGCCTGTTAAAGGGTTACAAATTATGGGTGTTTTAGAATCACGTGTATTAGATTTTAAACGTGTTATTTTAACTTCCGTTAATGAAGGAGTTTTACCTTCAGGAAAAAGTCATAATTCATTTATTCCTTTCGATTTAAAAATTGCTTTTAAATTACCAACTTTTTATGAAAAAGATGCAATTTATGCATATCATTTCTTTCGATTATTGCAACGTTCTGAACATATTAGTTTAATATATAATACTGAGCCTTCAGGACTGAATGCTGGGGAGAAAAGTAGGTTTTTATTACAATTAGATGCATTAGTAACAGAGAAACATACTATAAATTATTTCACAAGTGCTCCTAATATTCCTTCTAGTATTAGTGGGTTGCAAATTATACAAAAAGATGAGAAAGTTATAGAACGTTTAAAAGAAATTGCACATAAAGGTTTTTCTCCTTCTGCATTGACACAATATATAAGAAACCCAATAGATTTTTATAAACAAAAAGTATTGCGTATTTATGATGAAAATGAAGTAGAAGAAACAGTTGCTGCTAATACTTTAGGAACAATAGTACACAATACCCTTGAAAACTTTTATAAGCCCTTAGAAGGTAAATTTCTTACAAAAGAGTATATTAAATTAATGCAAAGTAAAATTGATATTGAAGTTACAAATCAATTTCAGCTAGAATTTAAAAAGGGAGATATATCAAAAGGTAAAAACCTCATTATTTTTCAAATAGCTAAACGTTATGTTTCTAATTTTTTAAAACAAGAAATTATACTTTTAGATAAAAGTAAAGAAGTAATAATACATCATATAGAGTCTGATTTACGAACTGAAATAAATGTTCCTGGTTCTGATTTTCCGATTTATATAGCAGGTAAAGTAGATCGAATTGATGAGGTAGATGGTATTATTAGAATCATAGATTATAAAACAGGAAAAGTTGAACAAGGAAAAGTTGAAATTATTGATTGGAACGCGATTACTTCTGACTATACAAAATATAGTAAACCATTTCAAATTTTAATGTATGCATATATGATTCAATCTGAAAAGAAATTCAACAGGCCTGTAGAAGCAGGAATTATATCTTTTAAAAATTTAAGCGCTGGTTTTTTGAAGTTTTCAAAAAAAGACAAACAAGGTAGAGGTGCTAAAAAAGATAGTGTCATTACACAAGAAACTTTTGAGAGTTATTTAACACAATTAAATACCTTGATTCTTGAGATATGTAACATTAATATTCCATTTACTGAAAAAGAAGTTTAGCATGAAAAAAGCGTCAAATATTATTGAAAGAGAACATGAAAAATCTATTTTATTAGATGTTTCATATCGTGGGGATGGTAAAAAAAAGCCAATCGTTATTTTTTGTCATGGTTATAAAGGATTTAAAGATTGGGGATATTGGAATGCTATGGCTGAGAAGTATGCAGAAGCTAATTTATTTTTCTTAAAATTCAACTTCTCTTATAATGGAGGAACTATTAATGAGCCAATAGATTTCTCTGATTTAAAAGCTTTTGGGGAAAATAACTTTACAAGAGAATTAGACGATTTAGAAACTGTTATTTCATGGATAACAAGTCCGTTAAATACATATTCTAAAGAAATAAACACTAATGAAATTATTCTAATTGGTCATTCAAGAGGTGGTGGTATTGTTAGTATTAAAGCTTCAGAAGATAGAAGAGTTTCTAAAGTAATTACTTTGGCAGGTGTATCTGACTATAAATCAAGATTTCCTGTTGGGAAAGAACTTGCTCATTGGGAAAAAGAAGGAGTTGCTTTCATAGAAAACTCAAGAACAAAACAACAAATGCCACATTATTTTCAATTTTACACCAATTTTATTGAAAATGAGCAACGCTTAACAATTTCTAAAGCAATTAAAAACCTATCAAAACCTTATTTAATTGTACACGGAACTGCCGACGAGACTGTTCCTTTAAAAGAAGCTAAAGATTTACACAGTTGGAATACTAAAAGTGAATTATTTACTATTCAAAATGCTAATCATGTTTTTGGTTCAAGCCATCCTTGTGATAAAGAAACTTTACCTGTAGATTTGCAAATAGCTATTACTAAAACAATAGGCTTTATTAAAGAATGAATATTACAAAACCTACATTAAAAGATATTCCTGCAATACTAGAAGTAACAAAAGCATGTGCAAAGCATATGATTACAAATGAAATTTTTCAATGGAATGAAAATTATCCTTCTTATGAAGCTTTTGAAAAAGATATTCAATTAAATCAGCTTTGGGTATTAAAAGATAAAAATAGAATAATAGGTTCTATTGTAATTTCTGCTATAATGGACGAAGAGTATCATGACATAGATTGGCTTACATCAAATACAAAAAATATTTATATTCATCGTTTGTCCATACACCCGGATTTTCAAGGTAAAGGTTGTGCTCAGCAATTAATGAGCTATGCAGAATCTTATGCAAAAAACAACAACTATCTGTCAATTCGTTTAGATACATTTAGTGTCAACAAACGCAATAATATTTTTTATAAAAAAAGAGGTTTTCAGCAAAGAGGAGATGTTTATTTTCCTAAACAAAGTGAACACCCATTTCATTGTTATGAGTTAGTTTTGTAATAATTATAAAGGTTTAGTAAACATCTGTATTTTAAAGATAGCATATTGAAAGTAGATTTAAGTTTTAAAAGTATCAATAAATTAGCCATTCCTGCTTTAATTGCCGGTATTGCACAACCAATTATTTCTGCAACAGATTTAGCTATAATAGGTAATTTACCAAATCATAGTGCGGAAGCTGCGGCTGCTGTAGGATTAGTGTCTGTATTTTTAAATGCTTTAATATGGATGTTAGGGCAAAGTAGGAGTGCAATATCTTCAATAATATCTCAATACTTAGGAGCTGGAAAATTAGATGAAGTAAAAAATTTACCCGTACAAGCAATATTGATAATCATAGCAATAAGTGCCCTTATTTTAAGCATCACTTTTCCCTTTGCTAGGGATATCTTCAGTCTGTACAATGCAAAAGGATTGGTGCTAGATTATTGTGAGGATTACTACCAAATTCGTTCAATAGGTTTCCCTATGATACTAATTACTTTTGTTATTATGGGAACTTTTAGAGGATTACAGAATTCATATTACCCCATGTTAGTAGCGTTAACAGGACTTGTTTTTAATTTAATATTAGACGTTATTTTGGTTTTTGGTATTGAAGGATATATTCCTGCATTAGGACTAAAAGGGGCAGCTTATGCAAGTGTTATTTCCCAAGCAGTGATGTTGGTTTTGGCATTTTATTATCTTATTAAACGAACACCAGTAGATATCAAGTTTACGCTACCATTTAATAAAGAAATTAAAAATTTAATGGTAATGATTTTAAATCTTTTTGTAAGAACATTAGCTTTAAATGTAGCCTTAAATTTATCAAGTTATTTTGCAGCGAGTTATGGTGTTGTATATATTAATGCTTATACAATAGCTATTAATCTATGGTTTATATGTGCTTTTGTTATTGATGGATATGCAAGTGCTGGTAATATGATGTCAGGAAAATTATACGGAGCAAATGATTTTATAAACTTAAATATTTTAAGTAAAAAGCTATCTAAGTACGGACTGGTAGTTGGGTTTTTATTGTTAATTATTTTAGGACTATTTTATTATCCGTTAGGTAGGTTGTATTCAAATAATGAATTGGTAAGAGAACAATTTTACAATACTTTTTGGATTGCTATAGCTATGCAACCAATTTGTGCCGTAGCTTTTATTTATGACGGAATTTATAAAGGAATGGGGAAAACAAAAACACTTCGTAACTTGTTATTAATTAGTACTTTCTTAGGTTTTATACCGGTATTGTTATTAGCAGATTATTTTGGATTAATGCTTTATGGAATTTGGCTGGCATTTGTAGTTTGGATTTTCTTAAGAGGTTTAATTTTAAAATTAGACTTTAAAAAGTTGATAATCAATAATTAAATTAACTCACTGGAATATTGTACAAGCTTCCAAAAAAACACAACTGCAAAGCATATTGCTACTAATAGTTTCAAAAAAGTAGAAGTTAACAAACCTAACAAAGAGCCGAAAGCAGCTTTTATTGCTATGTTTGTTTTTGTTCCAAAAATAAGTTCACCAATAAATGCTCCCAAAAATGGGCCAATAATAATACCAAAAGGCGGAAAGAAAAGTATTCCAATAATAAGTCCAATAGTAGTTCCCACAACTCCATATTTAGATCCTCCAAATTTTTTTGCTCCCATACCTGGGATAAAATAATCTAGTATAAATATAAAAAGTGCTAATATTAGTGAACCTACTAACATTGTGTAGTTCATTGGTACAGCATCTGTAAGGTATAAAAGCAACAAGCCAAACCAACTCGTAATTGGCCCCGGTAAGACTGGTAGAATACTTCCTACGATACCAGCTATAATCAATATAAATCCAATAATTACTAATACAATATCCATACGACGCTATTTATATAATTATCAACAATATTGTGTTTAAAGACTTTTTTTACTATCAATAAAAATAATGTTTTTTATGAAATAATTCATTATTTAAGATATAACTCTAATGTTCTTAAGGATGATTTGTTATTACATCACAGGAGTGTAACATACCAATTTTAAAGGCATCAAAATGTATGTTACTAAAAACAGCATCCAATTGCTTTTCAATATGAAGATTAGGTATTGGGTGAATATCAAAAACTCCCATTGTATTTTGAGCTGTTGTGGCTGTAATAACACTTGCAGCATATGCACCAAAAGCAGAAATACTTTTAATATCTGCTTGTATGCCAGCACAGCCAACTGAATCACTTCCTGCGATAGTTAATATATTCTTATAAGGTATTTTTTCCGATTTCATTAGTAACAAAGTTATGTGATATTTATTTATTGCCTTTTTGTAATCTTTATGTTTTATTTTTGATAAATAAATTACACTTGAAATAAAGTATGCTTAAAGTAGCAAATCATCCTTTGTATAAACATCCTTTACCACAAGGACATAGATTTCCAATGGAAAAATATGAATTACTTCCTCTTCAGTTATTGCATGAGGGAATCATTGATAAGGATAATTTTTTTGAACCTTCAAAAATAGCTTTAGACGATGTTTTAGCTGTACACACAGAAGAATATTGGTTAAAACTTAAAACACTTAATTTATCAAAAAAAGAAATTAGAGTAACTGGTTTTCCGTTGTCACAACAATTAATCGATAGGGAAATGATTATTGCCCAAGGTACAATAGATGCGTCGTTATATGCTTTGAAATATGGTTGCGCAATGAATATTGCAGGAGGAACTCATCATGCTTTTTCAGATAGAGGTGAAGGTTTTTGTTTACTTAATGATCAAGCAATTGCTGCTAAATATCTGATAAACAAAAATTTATCTAAGAAGATTTTA
>CAWVSR010000019.1:0-13307 GCA_963932865.1 uncultured Kordia sp.
CGAGCAAAAGGTTTTAAAAGCAATTCACCCTGATAAAGATGTTGATGGTTTTCACCCAACAAATGTTGGGAGAATGGCATTAGATTTACCCTGTTTTTTACCTGCTACGCCTTATGGTATTTTAGAGTTATTAGAGCGTTATGAAATTACAACTTCTGGTAAGAATGTTGTTGTAATGGGTAGAAGTCATATAGTTGGTAGACCAATGAGTATCTTAATGAGTCAAAAGAGAAAAGCAGGTGATGCTACAGTGACAATAGTTCATAGTAGGACTAAAGATTTAAAGAGTTTTACCCAGCAAGCAGACATTATTATTGTAGCAATTGGTATCTCTGAGTTTTTAAAAGGCGATATGGTTAAAGAAGGTGTTGTTATTGTAGATGTAGGTATCACTAGAGTGCCAGATGCTTCAAAGAAGTCTGGTTTTCGATTAGCAGGTGATGTTGATTTTGAAAGTGTTTCAAAAAAATCAAGTTACATTACTCCTGTGCCTGGTGGAGTAGGGCCAATGACAATAGCAATGTTGCTAAAAAACACATTGTTAGCAAGAGTACGACATCAAGGTGATTTTTAATTAACTTTTGCAAAAAACAAACACAAAACCCAAAATCATAATGATTTTGGGTTTTGTGTTTGTTAAGAGATTTTGCTTGATTCTTCAGTAAGTGTTATTAACTCTTTAAGTTCTTCAGGTTTTATTTCTCTCCACTGACCAAGAGGTATGTCAAGTGAAATATTCATAATTCGTATTCTTTTTAATTTAGTTACTTCATATCCTAAGTGTTCGCACATTCTTCTTATTTGCCTGTTGAGTCCTTGGGTAAGTGTTATATTAAAAGTGAATTTACTAACGGGTGTTACTTTACAATTTCTAGTGACTGTATCTAAAATAGGAACACCGCTCCCCATTTTTTTTAGAAAATCTTGGGTTATTTGTTTATCAACAGTAACAAGATATTCTTTTTCATGGTTGTTTCTTGCTCGCAGTATTTTATTTACAATATCTCCATCATTAGTAAGAAAAATTAATCCTTCACTTGGTTTGTCTAGTCTGCCGATAGGAAAAATTCTACTTGGATAATTAATATAATCTATAATATTATCTTTTTCCACTCTAGTATCCGTTGTGCAAACAATTCCAATAGGTTTGTTAAACGCTATGTAAATAGGTTTTTCTTTTGACTCAGATATTAGCTTTCCATCAACTTTAACTTCATCTGAAGGAGCAATTTTTGTTCCTATTTCAGGAGCTAAACCGTTTATTGTTACTCTCCCTTGGTCGATTAATTTGTCGGCAGCCCTGCGAGAGCAATAACCAGCTTCACTAAGAAATTTATTAATTCTTGTTAATTTAACTTCTTTCATTTTGGGATTTATCTTTTATATAGCTTAAAGGTACAAAAAAAGCTATCTGATTAAGATAGCTTTTTTTTATTTTATGAAATATATAACTTATATTTTTGCAAACATTTTTTCCATTTTCACTTTTTGTTCAGCTGCTAATTCAGCATCCACTAAAATTCTTCCTGAATGTTCGTCAGTAATTACTTTCTTACGACCAGCAATCTCAACTTGAACTTGAGGTGGTATTGTAAAGAATGATCCTCCAGCAGCACCGCGTTCAATTGCAACGATTGCAAGTCCATTTTTAACGTTAGTTCTAATTCTGTTATAAGCAATCATTAGACGTTCTTCTATCTGTTTTTGATATTTTTCAGACTTTTCTAGTAATGCTTCTTCTTCTTTTTGTGTTTCAGACAGAATTTCATTTAAAGCATCTTTTTTATGAGATAAATGTGTTTCCTTGTCAGTTAAACGCTCTTGCGCTTTGTTTATAACATCATTTTTATGCTCAATTTGAGCTTTAAATTCTCTAACATTTTTTTCTGCTAATTCAATTTCTAATTCTTGAAATTCAGTTTCTTTAGCTAAAGAATTATATTCTCTGTTATTTCTAACGTTGTCTTGTTGTTTTGTATATTTTTTAATTAACACTTTTGATTCTTCAATAGCGTTTAATTTGGATTTAATGTTGTCTTTTAATGATACAACATCATTATTAAAGTTTTCAACTCTTAAGCTTAATCCAGCTACTTCATCTTCTAAATCTTCAACTTCTAAAGGCAGTTCTCCTCTTACATTTCTGATTTCATCAATACGAGAATCGATTAATTGCAAGTTATATAGTGCTCTTAACTTATCTTCTACTGAAATTTCTTTTTTCTTTGCCATATCTAAAAATAATTGACTGGATTAGTATTAATGTCTGATAAAACGATTGCAAAATTAGGTATTTTTTTGCTAAGAAACTCATATAAAAGTGTTTTTGTGTACTGTTCACTTTCATAATGACCTATATCGCATAATAATATGTTGTTTTCTGCCTGGTAAAAGTCATGATATTTCATATCAGCGGTGATATAAACATCTGCTTTTGCGTGTTTTGCGTTTTTAATAGCGCTACTTCCTGAGCCACCTAAGACTGCAATTTTCTGAATTTTTTTACCAAGTAATTTAGAGTGTCTTATGCAGGCGGTATTCATTTCTTTTTTTAAGAATCCTAAAAAATCATTTTCTTCCATTGGTGTTTCTAATTCACCAATCATTCCTAAGCCAATATTTTGGTGCGTATTAGTTAATTTTTGTACTTCATAAGCAACCTCTTCATAAGGATGATTTAAAAATAATGCTTTTAGTATTTTTGACTCCAAGTGTTTTTCAAAAATCACATTGATTTGAGTTTCGTTTTCAATTCGAAATTCCCCTTGTTCTCCTACTTCTGGATTTGAATTTTCATTCCCTTTAAAGGTTCCTTTTCCTAATGTGTTAAAGCTACATTCTTCATAGTTTCCTATATTACCTGCTCCAGCAGCAAATAAAGCTTTTCTAAGCTTATCGGTGTTTGCATTTGGTACATAGGTAGTTAATTTATAAATAAAATCTGGTTTTGGAATTAAAGTTTTTCTTTTGATTAAGTTTAATCGATCACAAATTGTACTATTTACGCCATGTTTAACATTGTCAAGTGCAGTATGTGTCGCATAAACTGCGATATCATGTTTAATAGCTTTAAGAATCACTTTGTTTACATAATCCTGTCCGTTAAATTTCTTAATGCCAGAAAATACTATTGGATGAAAGCTTACTACTAGATTACATTTTTTTATTATTGCTTCATCTATAACTTCTTCAAGTGTATCATGTGTTATTAAAATTCCTTTTAATAAAGTGTCTTTATCTCCAATAATAAGTCCAACATTATCATAGCTTTCAGAATAGGCTAGAGGAGCCAATTCTTCCAGAATCTGCATTACATTGTTTATTTTCATATCATTACTTAGTTCAAATAATTCTTGTAATTCAAAGATACATATTTATCATTTGCGAGTACAGATTAGATAGTTTACTTTCGTGTAGTGATGCTTCTGAGAAAAATATTAATTCCGTTTTCCATTATTTATGATGTTGTAACATCTATAAGAAATTATTTGTTTGATAGAGGTTACCTTAAAAGTAGACGTTATAATTTGCCAATAATTGCAGTTGGTAACTTATGTGTTGGTGGTACTGGGAAATCTCCAATGGTTGAATATATAATCAGATTGTTAAAAGATGATTATAAAATAGCAACTTTAAGTAGAGGTTATAGAAGAAAATCAAATGGTTTTGTTTTATCTAATTCAAAATCTACATCATATGAAATAGGTGACGAACCTTTACAGTTTAGTCAAAAATTCCCTGATATTGATGTGGCTGTAGATGCTAATAGACAAAATGGAATTTCACAATTAGTCTCAATAACTAATCCCGATGTAATTATATTAGATGATGCTTTTCAGCATAGAAAAGTGGTTGCTGGATATTATGTGTTACTCACGAAATTTGATTCGTTATTTACAGACGATTTTTTATTGCCTGCAGGAAATTTAAGAGAATCTAAACGAGGAGCTAGTAGAGCTAACGTAATAGTAGTCACGAAATGTCCTAAGAATATATCAAGTGAAGAGAAATTAGTAATTATAAATAAGTTAAGTCGTTATTCCCCTCACGAAGTTTTATTTACTTGTATTTCATACTCTAAGAATATTGTAAATCAAAATGATGTAATACCGATTATAAAATTAAATAATAAAAAATTTACTTTAGTAACAGGGATAGCAAATCCAAAGCCTCTGATTGAATATTTAAATAGTTTGAATCTTGTTTTTGAACATATAGAATTTAAAGATCATCATAATTTTTCGGATAAAGAACTAAAAAATCTTTCTAAAAAAGAGTTAATTGTTACAACGGAAAAGGATTATATGCGTTTAAATAATTCACTTACAAATGTTTATTATCTGTCAATTATTACAGAATTCATTAAAGGGAAAAGAGTTTTTGACGAAAGTATATTGTCCTATGTTAGTTACTCAAAAAAATAAAATTATTTTACTAATTGTAAATAAATCTTATTGAAAAAATTATTAGCTTTAAAAGGTTTTGATAATATATCATTAAATCCAGCATTATTAAATCTAATCAAATCTTCTTTTTCAATTGTAATTGCTGTAAGCGCTATTATTGGGGTTTTACTGTCAAAAGCTCTAATTTTTTTAGTTGCTTCAACTCCTCCAATTCCAGGCATATGAATATCCATTAAAATTAAATCAAAATTTTCTTTTTGAGTTTTAGTAACTGCATCTTCTCCGTTGTCTGCTGTTACGCAAATAATATCTTTTTTCGTAAGTGTTTTTTGAGTTATTAATTGGTTTATTTTAACATCATCAACTAATAAAACTTTTTTATTTTTAAGAACTTCTAGTAGGTCTTTTGGGAAAACCTCTTTTTTCTTTATAGCTTCAATGTTTTCATTTTTTGCAATATCAAAATTTATTTCAAAATAAAAAGTTGTTCCAATATTTGGTTCGCTTTTTAATTGAATTTTACTATTCATAATCTCTACCAGGTTTTTTACTATTGTTAACCCTAAGCCAGTTCCTCCGTATTTTCTATTAATTTCAACAGATCCTTGAGAAAAACTTTCAAATATTTCATCTTGTTTGTCAGATGAAATTCCTATTCCATTATCTTTTACTTCAAAAAGTAAATTGACAGTATTTTCAGTACTATTGATTTTTTTTATGTTTAAATTAACGTCGCCATTTTTTGTAAATTTTATAGCATTACTTGTTAGATTAATAAGAACTTGAGAAAGTCTTAATGAATCTCCTAATAAATATTTAGGAATACTTTCTTCATAATGTAAATGAAGCTTAGTGTTATTATCACTAGCGGCTTTATTTTGAGTAAATAAAACTTCTTTTGTTAATTTTTTTAGATTAAATGGGATCTTTTCAAGTTCAATTTTTTTAGCTTCAATTTTATTGACATCTAAGATGTCATTTATAAAGTTAAGTAAATAATCTCCTGAAAATCGTAGCGACTTTAAATATCCCTTTTGTGATTCTTTCGGATCTTCATCCAATAATAAATCAGTTAATCCAGTAACTGTGTAAAGGGGAGTTCTTAGTTCGTGTGTAATAGTTGAAAGAAAGTTTGCTTTTACTTTTGTTGCTTTTTCAGCTTCATTTTTAGCATGTGTTAATTGACTATTAGTGTTCTGTAAAAGTAAATTGGCTTTTTTTCTCTTTCGGTTATTATTGTATAAAACAATTATAAAAGAAAAGAAAAGTATCAAAAAAGATAGGCCTAAGAAAGTTAATACTTGACTTTGTTTTAATTGATCCTCTTTTTGTTGAATGATTTCTTCTTTTTGCTCAATAAGCCTATCTTGTTTTTCAAAATCTAGTTTAGCAATTGATTCTGCAGATAGTCTTTTTTCATTAATACTGTAGATGCTGTCAAGTAATTTATTATGAGTTTTTAATAGTTCAATTGCCTTTGTTAGATTGCCTTTTTCTTCATAAATATTACTAAGTGTTTTGTATCCATTTGTTATAATCCATTGATATTTGTTAGCAACACCAATTTCTATTGCTTTTTTACAACTACTGATCGCTTCATTATGTAAGTTTAATTCACTTAGAGCTTGTGATTTATGAAGTAATATATCTGCTTGATCTTTTGTTTGAGCAAATTTCTTTGCTTGTTTATATGCTAAATTAAAAGTTTTGTTGGCTTTTTTAAAATCGTTTTTACGTAAATATAAAGTTGCTTTGTTTTTAAGGATTTTAGTTCTACTACTAAATAACGACAAGGATTGATAAATTTTCAACGATTTGTCAAAGTAATTTAAAGCTTCATTATAGTTTCCTAATTCGGTATTTAACAGTCCTTGTGCGTTTCTAGTTTTAGCTAATTCTTCTTGAAAATTATTTTCTTTTTGAATTTTTGCAGCTTTGTTAAGGTTGTCTCTTGATTTTAAAAGTTTTTTATCACTCATTAAAATTGTTCCTATTTCTCGATATACTTTAGCTTCGTATAAAGGGTTTTCAATTTTAATAGCAATAGATAATGCATTACTACAATGCTTTAGTGCTTCATTGTAATCTAAAATACTTTTTACATCTTTTGCTTTTTCTAAGTGTTCAAAAACATCATCTTCACTTAGACTGTTCCCTTGAGAAAAAAGTGTAAAAGAAGAAAATAAAAATAGACTGTAGAGTATTTGTTTGAAATTTAATTTCATGATATTAAATTTATTTCTCACTTAAATGGTTAATGTCCTAAAATAAATAAATATATGGCTTTAGAAAGTCACTATATTTTTATTTTTAATTAAATGAAAATTTAGTTAAAAATCTTAATAAGATCAACAAGTCGGTTGCTATATCCGATTTCATTATCATACCAGCCAACAATTTTTACCATTTTACCAATTACAGAGGTAAGCTGTGAATCAAAAGTACAAGAGTGAGCATTATTAATAATATCAACAGAAACAATTGGATCTTCAGTGTAATCAAGTATGCCTTTTAAGTTTGTATTTGCCGACTTTTTAAAGGTATCATTGATTTCATCAATACTGATCTCCTTTTTTACATTAAATGTAATGTCTGTTAGTGAGCCATCAGGTACGGGTACTCTTATACCACATCCTCCAATTCTATCAGATAGATGAGGGAAAATACTAGTTAGTGCTTTTGCAGCTCCTGTTGTTGTAGGTATAATTGATTGTGTTGCTGCTCTTGCTCTTCTTAAATCTCTATGTGGTTGATCATGTAGGCTTTGATCTGTTGTAAAAGAATGAATTGTTGTAATATAAGCTTGTTCTATTCCACAAAGCTCATCAATTATTTTAATCATGGGAGCTGCATTATTTGTTGTGCATGATGCATTTGAAATAATTTTTTCACTGCCATCTAATAGATCTTCATTAACTCCAAGAACAATCATTTTAATATCTTCTGATTGAGGAGGTACTGAGAGAATTACTTTTTTAGCTCCATTAATTAAGTGATGATTTAATTCTGATGAAGTTTTAAATTTTCCAGTCGCTTCAATCACAATATCAACCTCATAGGGTTTCCAATTTATGTATTCAATAGTCTGATGATTGCTTAAAGGAATTAATTTATTATTTATAATTATATGGTTTTCATTATATGAAATTTGAGCATTACTTACTCCGTGAATGCTATCATATTTCAACAAATGTGCTAATGTTTTACTATCTGCTAAATCATTTATAGCTACAACTTCTATCAAAGGATTACTTATAAGCAACCTGAAAAGGCTTCTTCCTATTCTACCAAATCCATTAATTGCTATTCGAGTTTTATTGTTCAAGTGTTTTATAATATGTGTTTATGAGCTTTGTATGAAGAACGAACTAAAGCGCCACTTTCAACATGTCTGAAACCAAGTTCTTTTCCAATTCTTTCATATTCGGCAAACTCATCTGGAGTAACAAATCGTTGAACAGGTAAATGTTTTTTACTAGGCTGTAAATACTGTCCAATAGTTACGATATCAACATTTGCATTTCTTATATCATGTAGCGTTTCGATAACTTCTTCTCTAGTTTCACCTAAGCCAAGCATGATTCCAGTTTTTGTTCTTCTCTGTCCGTTTGCTTTCAAATATCTTAAAACTTCTAAACTACGCTCGTACTTTGCTTGAATTCTGACCTCACGAGTCAATCTTTTTACAGTTTCCATGTTATGAGAAATTACTTCTGGCGCAACGGTAATCATTGTATCTAAATGTCTTTCAATTCCTTGAAAATCCGGAATTAAAGTTTCAATTGTCGTTTTTGGGTTCATTCTTCTAACAGCTTTTACTGTTTCTGACCAAATAATAGTACCCATATCTTTTAAATCATCTCTATCAACAGAAGTTAATACAGCGTGTTTAATATTCATGATTTTTATAGATCTACCTACTTTTTCAGGTTCATCCCAATCTACAGTTTCAGGTCTACCGGTTTTTACACCACAAAAACCACATGAACGTGTACAAGTATTTCCTAAAATCATAAAAGTAGCCGTACCTTCTCCCCAGCATTCTCCCATATTAGGGCAACTACCAGAGGTGCATATAGTATTTAATTTGTACTTGTCTACTAATCCTCTTAATTCAGTATATTTTTTTCCAACAGGTAGTTTTACTTTTAACCATTTTGGTTTTCCTTTTGGAGGTAATACGCTAGATTGATCTGTATTCATAAATTGATTTATAATAAAAGACAAAGGTAAACAGAAAAAAAGTATTTTTTACAAGAATGTTGTCTTATAGCATAAACCGAAATAATAGTAGGGTGTTAATCTAGTTTTGCTTGAGTGTTTTAATTGAATTGTAATTATCAAGCTTTGATTAGTGTTTGTTTTATTATTTTTTAGGAATCTTTATTTTGTATAATTTCTGCTAATAATTTTCTAGCTCTTAATAACTTTACTTTTACATTTGTCATAGGTTCTCCTATTTCTTTTGCGATTTCTTTATAACTTAATTCTTGGAAATATCTAAGTTGAATAACTTCTTGGTAGTGTGGCTTTAATTTTTTTATATAAAGGAGCAATTTTGCTAAATTCTGTTCAATTATTATTTTGTCCTCTGCAGAGGGAGCGTCATCAATAATATCTGGGATTATATAATTATCTGTATTGAGATTATTCAGGTTAATGGATGTTTTTTTTTTGCGTAATATATCGTAGTGTATGTTTTTAGATATGGTAATTAGCCAAGTACTAAATTTATACTCATTATTAAACAGGTCAATTTTGTGAAAGGCTTTAGAAAATGTTTGAATAGTGATATCTTCTGCATCAATTTCATTTTGAGTACGCTTTAATTGATATCCATATACTTCTTTCCAAAACTTGTCTAATAAAAAATTAAACGCACTTTGTTTGCCTTTTTTTGCGTCGGCAATTTGTTTTGTTAGTATGGAGTTATTTAATTCCAATGATTTGGTTTAGAAAATCTATTAGTTATAAATATAGTTAATTGAAATAGAATTAAGAAAAATTCTAAAAAAGGAATCAAAAAAACTAAATCATATTCTTTTAGTTTTTTTGCTGAAAAACCATAAACGAAGTATTGAACTAAAATTCGTAATCCAAAAATGTATAACACCAATTTCCATTCAAAAAGAAAGCTAATTAAAATAATAAAGAAGGTCCAAAAAAGAATTTGTGTGATGTAGAATAATCCAAGAAAAAATTGATCTTTTTTTTTGTAATGGCTGGCTGTTGAAATATGTCTCCTTTTTTGCTTAAACCATTCAGAAAATGTTGGTGATGGTGTTGATTCAGTGAAAGAGTCTTCAGAAAATTCAATACTTGTATTTTGTTTTGTTGCTACCTGATTAATGAAAAGATCATCATCTCCTGATTTTATTTTTATATGATTCATAAAACCATTTACATCAAAAAACATTGTTTTATGATAAGCTAAATTACGTCCAACTCCCATATAAGGGTTCCCTACTTTAGCATATGAGAAGTATTGAATGGCAGTTAATAGGGTTTCAAAACGTATCAATGCATTGAGTAATGAGTTTTTTTTCTTCGAGTAAGCTCCATATCCTAAAACAATTTTTTTATTATTGGAGAAATTTTCACTCATGTTTGAAATCCAATGTTCAGAAACAGGTTTGCAATCTGCGTCAGTTAAAAGAAGATGGTCATTAGAGCTTGCTTTTATACCTAATGTTAATGCATATTTTTTACTACCCCAAAAAGTTTCATTATTTTTTACATTAACAATCTTAATATTAGAGTGTTTATCTTGAAACGATTCCATAACCTCTAAACTATCATCACTAGATGCATCATTTATTAAAACAACTTCAAAGTTTGGATACTTTTGTTCTAGTATTGATGGTAGGTTGTTTTTTAGATTTTCTGATTCATTTTTTGCACAAATTAAAACAGAAATTTCTGTGTTTTGATTTGTGTTTCTTTTATTTTTAGTAAAGGAAAATCTACTGAAAATTAATAAGTAGTAGACAAGTTGGATGGCAGTTATTGCTATAAAAGCATACAGAAGAATTGTAAACATGCTTGTTGGAGTAGAGAGTGTTCTTTATTTTACATGTTCAGGTTCATCACAATTTCCAATCTCATCTGCTGGCTTTCCGCAAAAACCACAAGCTTCACCATCTTTATTAAGCATAGGGTTTTGACTTGCACAAGTACCTGAAAATTTCCCGTCTTTTTTTGCCCAAAGTTTAATAGCAATTCCTAAAAGTGCTATAGATAATAACCCGAAAGTAAGTAATAGAAGTTTCATTAAAGTAATATTTATTTTACAAAGGTAATATTTTTTTAATCTATTATCTGTTTTTAGTAGTTATTGAAGCTGAGATGTAAAAAAAAACTTGTGAATAGTATCTATTTGTTAAATAGGTTTATGGTTGATGTAATAGTTTTTGTCAATAGAAAATTTATTTATTTGTTCTTTATTATTCTGAAAGGTTTTTATTTTGTTTGTTACCTCTAAAAATATTTTTCGGCCGTTAATATTTACTTTTACGGGCATACTAAAGTTGTCAACGGTGTTTGTAAATCTATAATTAATTTTGTTTTCTTCAATGTGATATTCTAAAACAGGTATCTTTATCGTTCTTAGGTATTGATTAAAAAAACCATTAATATTTAAGTTTCCTTTTTCAATTATATATTTTTCAATTTGACTTGAGGTTACTTGTTGGTGGTAAAAATGTTTGTTTAAACCACGTAATATTTCTCTCCATAAATCATCATCATCAATTATTTGTCGAAGTGTATGAAGCATGTTTGATCCTTTGTAGTACATATCACCAGAACCTTCGTTATTTACCCCATAGGTTCCTATTAGTGGTTTGTCGTTTTTAATAGCTCTCCTCATTCCAATAACATATTGATTAGCTTCTTCGGTAGAGAAATGATAATCAATAAATAAGCTTTCGGAATAAGTTGTAAAACTTTCATGTATCCACATGTCGGCAACATCTTTGTTGGTAATATTATTTGCAAACCATTCATGCCCACTTTCGTGAATAATAATATAATCAAATTTTAATCCAACTCCTGTACCACTTAAATCAGAGCCTAAGTATCCATTTTTATATTTGTTACCGTATGTAACCGAGCTTTGATGTTCCATACCTAAATACGGTGCTTCTACTAATTTATAGCTATCCTCATAAAAAGGATAAGGTCCAAACCAGTATTCAAATGCCGCCAAGGTCATTTTAGCCTGTTTGAATTGTTTTTTAGCTTTAGATAAGTTTTGTTTTAACACCCAGTAACTACAATCTAAATTGCCTTTTTCTCCTTTAAATACTTCTGTGAAATTTGTATAATTACCGATATTGATATTAACCCCATAATTGTTTATTGGATTAGTAACACGCCAATGAAATGTTTTGGTTTTTTCTTTTTTATTATGTGTGATGTTAATTAATCTTCCGTTGGAAACATCTGTTAAATGTTCGGGTACAGTAATATGCATATCAATACCTTTTTCAGGTTCGTCATAACTATGGTCTTTATTAGGCCACCATATACTTGCTCCGATTCCTTGGTTTGATGAAGCTATGAAATCATTGTTTTTTTCATCTTTTTTCCAGGTAATACCTCCTGACCATGGAGGGTTTTTACTATCCGTAGGTTTTCCTTGGTAATAAATTGTTATTTTCTCTTCTGATCCTATTGAAGGTTTTTCAGAAAAGTTTATCCAATAAACATTGCCTTCTCTTTGAAAACTTAAATTTTTATTTTGATGAGTTATTTTTGATATTTTTAAAGGGTTTTGAAGATCTATCTGCATTTTTTTTGCTGCTTTTAAAACTTCAAAACAAATAATATTTTTTCCTTTTATAGTTTTAGTTTTTGGGAATACTTCTACCGATAATTCATAGTGTTTTAAATTCCACCAAGCTCTTTCGGGAGTTATACTTCCTCTAAGAGAATCTTGACGAGAAAATGTATTTTTGTTTTTAAACAAACCGTCTTGAGCACAAATTATAAACGGAAGTAGAAGAAGAATTTTTAAAAGTTTCATTTGAATTTTGATTAGTCGATAATTACACGGTTTTTTAGTACACGTTTACTTCGGGATTGATTTCAATCCCAAATTTTTCTTTAACAGTTGTTTTTATTTTCATTGCTAAATCCCAAATTTCTTTTCCAGTTGCATTTCCATGATTTACTAAAACTAACGCTTGTTTTTCATGCACACCAGCATCTCCATATTGTTTACCTTTAAAACCCGCTTGTTCAATAAGCCAACCGGCAGGGACTTTAATTTCATTATAAGAAATTTTATAATTAGGGGCCTCTGGATATTTTGCTATAAATACTTCAAATTCTTGTTGTGTAATAACCGGGTTTTTAAAAAAACTCCCGCTATTCCCTAATGTTTTGGGATCTGGTAATTTAGATTTTCTTATTGCAATAACGGCATTAGAGATGTCTTTTATAGTAGGGGATAAGATATTTTTACCTTCTAATTCTTTTTCAATAACTCCGTATGCTGTATTTAAAATATGGTTTTTCTTGGTAAGTTTAAATGTAACTGATGTAATAATATATTTTCCTTTTAGTTTGTTTTTAAATACGGAATTTCTGTAATCAAATTCACATTCAATTTTACTAAAACTTTTAATGATTCCTGTTTCTATTTCGATGGCTTCACATTCTATAAAATTATCTTTTAATTCTGTGCCATATGCACCAATGTTTTGAATTGGAGCGGTGCCTACATTACCTGGTATTAAAGACATGTTTTCTAAGCCACCATAATTATTATCTATGCACCAAAGAATAAAGTCATGCCAGTTTTCACCAGCACTTACATTAATAAAGACAAATCCTGGATTTTCATCAATTTTTTTTATTCCTTTAATATTTATGTGAATTACTAAAGAGTTATTTATG